>CALLXA010000028.1 GCA_938015795.1 uncultured bacterium
AATAAACAGGCACATACTTTTAAATATGTACCTGTTGTATATGGTTAAAGTATAGCTATTGTAGCTACCTTATCCCCATCATGAATATTCATAACCTTTACACCAGAAGTTTGTCTACCCTGTGTAGGTATAGCTTTAATATCTGATCTAATAACTTTGCTCTTCTCAGAAATGACAACTAATTCCTCTTCTTTAACCTCTACAATTCTAGCAGCAGCAACTAGACCAGTCTTGTTGGTTACTCTAAATGTAAACAAACCAGTACCACCCCTCTTCTGAACAGTATACTCAGATAACTTAGACATCTTACCGTAACCATTCTCTGAAAGAGTTAACAACCTCTGATCATCATTTTTAATTATACTCATACCAACAACCTTGTCTGTATCACTCTTGAACTTAATACCAGTAACACCCCTTGTATTTCTACCCATAGGTCTTACATCAGACTCTTTAAATCTAATAGATTTACCATCTGCAGTAACAATAATAACATCATCATCACCAGTAGTTGCTTTAACCCAAACTAACTCATCACCCTCTTCTAATTTAATAGCTGTTAAACCATTATTTCTAATCTTTGCAAATTCATCCAAAGAAGTCTTCTTGGTAATACCATTTTTAGTTACCATTAAGAAATAGTTATACTTAACATTTATATCCTCACCTGTCTCCTCATCCTTCTCAGAAATACTACCCTTAGGATCTCTAGTTAAAACAGATGTAACAATCTCATTCTGTTCTAATTGAACAAGATTTACTAAAGGTAATCCCTTTGCAGTTCTACCGTATTCAGGAATTTCAAATAATCTCAAATTGAAAACCTTACCCCTATTTGTAAACAAAAGTAACTCATCATGAGTATTACACAACATAGCGTGTTCAATGAAATCACCCTCTTTAGTTTCTCCACCAGACACACCCTTACCACCTCTATGCTGAGCTTTATATGTACCTGGAGCAACCCTCTTTACATACCCAGAATGAGTAACAGTTACGAAAGTATCTTCTGATGCCACCATATCCTCTTCAGATATTTCATTTATTTGTCCCTTTACAACCTTTGTTCTTCTTGCATCACCATGCTTCTTTTTAACTTCCTCTAAATCAGAATTTATTATTTCCAAAATTCTTCCCTGATCACCAAGTATTAAATTATATTCTTTAATCTTCTCCTCAATCTCTTTATATTCATTCTGAAGCTTCATTCTCTCAAGAGCTGCTAACCTTCTTAATTGCATATCTAAAATAGCTTGAGCTTGTACATCTGTAAAACCAAAATTATCCATTAAATTGGTTTTAGCTGTTTCCTGTGTCTTTGATTGACGGATAGTAGTGATAACTTCATCAAGAATATCCAAAGCCTTTAACAAACCCTCTAAGATATGACCTCGATATCTAGCTTCTGCTAAATCAAATTCATATCTCCTAATAGTTATTACAAATCTAAAAGAAAGGAATAGCTCTAACATCTTCTTAATTGAAAGAGTCAAAGGCTCTTGGTCTACCAAGGCAATCATATTTGCATTGAAAGCCTTTTGCATCTCTGTGTATTTGTAAAGCTTGTTTAAAACAGCCTTAGGTTGTGCATCCTTCTTTAAGATAATGACAACCCTCATACCCTCTCTATTTGATTCATCTCTAAGATCCGCAATACCAGTTATCTTTTTATCCTTAACTAAATCAGCAATCTTTGTAATCATATATGCCTTATTAACTTGGTAAGGTATCTCTGTGATGATAATGTTAAACTTACCATTTTTACCTTCTACAATAGAGGCTTTAGCTCTTTGTAAAATTCTACCCCTACCAGTAGCATATGCATTAAGAATTTCTTTCTGATCATATATTATTCCTCCAGTTGGAAAATCAGGACCAGGAATTATCTCTATTAAATCTGATGGTGTAATATCTGATTTAAACTCAGGATACAAGATATTACCATTAGCTTTAATCTCTGCTCTCAATTCATCAAGATCTTTTGTAAAATCAATCTTTCTTGTATCAATATAATTCTCTAAGTAATCAGAAGGTTTCGGATTTAAAGTTCTAGGAATAACTTCACCCTTCTCTTTTTTCAATCTCAAATCATTATATATTGCATTACCTTCCCACTTGTTTCCCATCTTAATCATTTCTTGCAAAGCAGAAATGAGCTCTGTCAAATTGTGAGGAGGAATCTTAGTTGCCATACCAACAGCGATACCATCACTACCATTTGCTAATACATTAGGAAATAGTGCTGGCAAAACAGTTGGTTCAAGTCTTGTACCATCATAGTTAGGAATATATGTAACAGTACCTTTGTTTAAGTCATCCAAAAGCTCTGGTGTAATCTTACCCATTCTAGCCTCTGTGTATCTCATAGCTGCTGCAGAGTCTCCATCGATAGAGCCAAAGTTTCCTTGTCCATCTATTAAAGGATATCGAGTTGAGAAATCCTGTGCTAATTTTACAAGTGTTGGATATACAACACCCTCACCGTGAGGATGGTAGTTACCTGAAGTATCACCAGCGATTTTTGCACATTTTCTGTAATGTGCATTAGGTAGTAAACCTAAATCATTCATAGCAACAAGAACTCTTCTTTGAGAAGGCTTTAATCCATCTCTTACCTCTGGTAATGCTCTGGAAACAATAACAGACATTGAGTAATCAAGATAGTTAGCTTTCATTTCATCGATAATTGAACGCTGAGCTATTTCCCCAGGTTTAAAGGAAAGATTAAAATCTATTCCTTCACTATCTTCCGTTGTATCTTTAGGTTCTGAAACAACCTCTTCTACTTGTATATTTTTCTCTTCAATCTCTTTATTACTCATGTTGTATTGTTAATAATTAAACATCTAAGTTAGCACTCTTTGCATATTTTTGTATAAATCTTCTTCTAGGTGGTACTTCTGCACCCATTAGCATTTCAAATGTCTTATCCGCTTCCTCTGCATCCTGGATTTCAACTCTCTTTAATACCCTAGTTTTAGGATCCATAGTTGTTTCCCATAACTGATCGGGATTCATTTCTCCTAAACCTTTGAATCGACTCTCAGATGGTGTTTTACCTTCAGCACGAGCTTCTTTAACAAAAGCTTCCTTCTCTGCATCATTTAATAAATAATATTTCTTTTTACCTATCTCAACCTTGTGTAATGGAGGTTGTGCAACATATACATATCCTCCCTCGATTAATGGTCTGAAAAATCTAAATAATAATGTTAATACTAATGTCGTAATATGTAATCCATCAACATCTGCGTCACTCATGATGATGATTTTGTGATATCGAAGTTTAGAAACATTCAATGTATCACCAATTCCTACACCTAAAGCAGTCGTTATATCATTGAACTCATTATTTCCAAGTACCCTATCAACCCTATACTTATGTGTGTTAATAATTTTACCTCTAAGTGGAAGTATAGCTTGTGAATGTCTATCTCTACCCTGCTTTGCTGAACCTCCTGCAGAATCTCCCTCTACAATGAATAATTCACTCTCGGAAGGATCTTTGCTAGAACAATCTGCCAACTTACCAGGTAATGTTGTACTCTCAAGAGCACTTTTTCTAATAACGGCATCTCTTGCAGCTTTTGCAGCAGCTTTTGCTTTATTTGCAAGCACAGCTTTACCAATAACGGCTTTGGCTTCATTAGGATGTTCATCAAAATATGTAATCAAAGAATCTCTTAATACCTTAGTAACAATACTTTTAACTTCTGGATTATTCAACTTTATTTTAGTTTGACCTTCAAACTGAGGATCAGGAACCTTTACAGAAATAACTGCAGTTAAGCCCTCTCTTACATCGTCACCATTTAATGTACCCTTAAGGCCTTTTAATAGTTCAGATTTTTGAGCATATGTATTTACTGCACTTGTTAAAGCTGTTCTAAAACCAGCTAAATGTGTACCACCCTCTGGGTTGATAATGTTGTTTGTATAACATTTAACATTCTCATCCATACCATCGTTATATTGTATAGCAACTTCAACAATCACATTCTCTTCCTCTTCATTTACATAGAAAGGTGTATTTGAAATTACCTTTTCATCAAGATTTAAGAATTGTACATATGATTTAATACCATCTTCAAAATATAGTTCATATTTTTTAAATTCTTCACCAGTCTTAACTCTTTCATCTGTTACTGTTATTTTTAAACCAGCGGTAAGGTAAGCATGCTGTCTACATTTTCTAACAATATCTTTAAAATCAAATTCCGTTGTAGAAAAAATAGTGGGATCAGGCTTAAACTGATGTTGAGTACCTGTCTCATTTGTTTTTCCTATAACCTTAACAGGGTATTGAGGAACACCTTTTCTATACTCTTGTTGATATATCTCACCTTCTCTTCTTACTGTTGTAATCATCCACTCTGAAAGAGCATTCGTACATTTCATACCTACACCGTGAAGTCCTCCAGATACTTTGTAAGCACCATTATCAAACTTACCACCCGCATGTAGATTTGTCATAACGGTTTCTAAGGTAGAAACCTTTGTAACAGGGTGCATAGCGACAGGAATACCTCTAGCATTATCCTTTACTGTAATGGAGTTATCCTTATTTATAGTAACCCATATATGTGAACAGTATCCAGCAATAGCCTCATCAACAGAGTTGTCTAAAATCTCAGTGAAAATATGATGTAAACCAAGCTTGTCAGTTGAACCTATGTACATAGCAGGTCTCTTTCTTACTGGTTCTAAGTCTTTTAGAACTTGGATATTAGATGCACCATATTCATTTAGTTCAGGCATAATTAATACTAATGTGTAATTTAATTTTCAGCATAGACAATCTCTATTCTACTTGTTCTTGTAGTAAATGTTAAGGGCTATGCTGGATAGCATCCTATTAAGATTGAAGATTGATCACAAGGCTTTCAAGGACCATCCTTTTGTTGCAGTTTGCATTTATATTCATTCTACAATCATTTAAAAAGAGAAGATTGTTTTTTATTCTTCTAATCTCTTTCATATCTCTATTAATTATATTTTCATCTAATATTTGCTTGTAATATTGCTCCAAATTATTAATCAATTCAAAGCTACCAACCTTACTTTTACTCACTTCTTCTACATATCCAAATTGTTCAACTAAATTCATAGAAAGAATATTTGGTATTTCAATACTCTCTTCCCTACTCTGCTTACCTGTTAAATATATTAATTGTGATCTTGAAATTATAGTCTGAAGAAGATTCTTCTCATTATCAACACAGAGTAGATATACAGTGTTGTCTTCGCTTTCCTCTAAGGTTTTAAGTAAGGCATTCTGTGCTTGATGTGTTAATTTCTCACTCTCAAATATTATTCCAAATTGTTGATTTTGTTCAAAGGGTTTAAACTTCATCTCTGATTGAAAATTTTTAACATCCTCTATACCTATGCTGTTCTTTTCCTTTAATTCTAAAATATGAACATCTGGAATTTTGTAAATATCTGTAATTTCAGAGTATATCTTTCCAAATGATTTAGAAATTATTTCAAGAACCATACTCTCTTGCTTCTCTGTATCTTGTCCTACTATTAAATATGTCATATCCAATTCTAACACAGATTTTAAGTTGACGAGGGATTGGGATTAGAATAAGATAAAGGTATAGAAAATCTATACTGCCCATATGAGTAAACTAACACTTTTAAAATACTTACAACAACAAGGATTGATATCAGATACTGATGTCAGAAGAGTGCTTGTAGAAACATCTCGAAGTCCAAAGAGCGATGAGGTCGTTATAAAGGAGTTGGGTTTAGCAGATAATGAGACTTTAGCAAAAGCAAAATCAGCAATATTCGGAATTCCATATGTAGACTTGCGGGAAATGACTGTTCCTGAGAGTGTCATTGCTGAAGTTAATATAGATAGTTTGGATAGATATAAAGCGGTTCCTTTTGAAAGAGGTAAGGATTTTGTAAAGATCGCTATGTTTGATCCTTTTGATGTTCAAGCAACACAGGCTCTGGAAAGGAAATATCCTCAGGGTACGAAATTACAGGTATATGTTACAACTGCAGAGAGTATAAACTCGGTTTTGAATCAAAGACTTGGAGATATGATG
>CALLXA010000029.1 GCA_938015795.1 uncultured bacterium
TAGATCCTAAATTAACAGAAATTGTTTACGATACTTTCTACAAAATGTATGAGGATGGTTTGGTGTATAGAGATAAAAGAATTGTAAATCAATGTCCATCATGTAAAACAGCATTAGCAGATGTTGATACTGAACATGAAGAAAGAAGAGGTATCTTTGCATATATTAAATACCCATTAGTCGAGAAAGAGGATATTTCTAATATTAAATTATTAGCATTTGATGTTAATGATGTTTTGATAAGTAGAAAAGAAGGAAGAAGTGAAAAGCTTATTAAACTTTTAAAACTTAATGATTTTAATGACTTAAATGAACGTCTTTGGAAGAAAGTTTCTGAATTACATAAGGAAAGTACAGCTCTTTTTGATAATGAAAAATTTTGGATATTTGTTAAAGAGGAATTCCATCTTGGGGAGGAAGAGTTGTCTGAAGTAAAAGAGATATTCTTTAATGAATTTGATGTAAATGAAGAATTGATATCTGAGATTAAAAGATTTAAAGAAAAAGGATATAAAACTGCAATATTTTCTAATGGTAATTACAATTGGGCTAAAAGTTTCTTTAGAAATGAAAATTTAGATGTTTTTTTTGATTATCAATTTCTTTCTGGTAATTTACCAATAAAGGGTAAACCATATCCAGAAATATATGAATATATTGAAAAAGAAACAGGTTTTATTAAAGATGAAATATTCTTTGTAGATGACTCACTTAAAAATATTCAAACAGCAAAAGAAAGAGGATGGAACACAATACAATACAATGGAGATAACGGGGAGATATTTAAATATTTAGAAGATGGTACAAGATATATAACTGTAGCTACGACAAGACCTGAGACTATGTTGGGAGATACGGCAGTAGCTGTTAACCCTGGTGATATTAGGTATTCAGCTTTAATCGGTAGGAAGGTAATTCTTCCAATAGCAGAAAGAGAAATACCAATAATAGGAGAAAAAGAAGTCGATATGGAAACAGGAACGGGTGCATTAAAAGTAACACCTGCACACTCCCCTATTGATTTTGAAATTGGTAAGAGAAATGGTCTCGAAGTGTTCAATGTAATAAATGAAGAAGGAAAAATGACTGGAGATATCCCTGAAAGATTTTTAGAAATGGGTACTACAGATTGTTCTCGAAAATTGTGTGGTGAATTAGATGAGCAAGGATTACTAGTTAAGATTGAAAATATTAAACATGAAGTAGCTGTTTGTGAAAGATGTAAAACAGTTATTGAACCAATAATTTCTAATCAATGGTATGTAAATGTTGAACCTTTAGCTAAAAAAGCTCTTGAAGCTCTTAAAAACGGAGGGGTTCGAGTTATACCTGAAGGACAACAGAGAGCTTTGGAGCATTTTTACGAGGAAATTCAACCTTGGTGTATATCAAGACAGTTGTGGTGGGGTCAAAGAATTCCGGTTTGGTATAGTGGTGGTAAAAAATTGTATGATTGGTTGTTAGAGAACGAAGGTAAAAGTATTGAAGATTTTGAAAAAGAAACAGGTGAAAAAGCAACCGGTACAGGTGAAATATTCCTAGGAGAGGAGTGTCCAGGTATTGAATGGGAAGCTGAAACAGATATGTTTGATACATGGTTCAGTTCTGGACAGTGGCCATATTCCACTCTGGGAGGTCCAAATGGTGAAGACTTTAAAAAGTATTATCCTATTCAAATGATGATTCACGCTAGGGATATTTTGTTCTGGTGGTCTGCTAGAATGTTGATGATGGGTTTATACAGAACAGGAGAGATACCATTCAACACCATATTTCTTACTGGTATGATTCTTGCATCAGATGGTTCTAAAATGTCAAAATCTAAAGGAAACGGAGTTGAACCTAAGGAGGTATTTGAAAAATATGGAGCAGATGCTTTAAGGCTTTGGTATTACGCAGATGCATTACCAGGATCGAATGCTCCTCTTAGAGAAGAAAAAATTAAAGGTAACAGAAATTTTGTTAACAAGATTTGGAATGGTAGTAGATTTATATTATTCAATATTGATGACTCTGAAGTTGGAAAAATTTCGTCTTGTGAGATAGATATGCTTGATGGAAGAATTCAAGAAACAGATGAACATGTTAAAAAGATTTCACAATATATTGAAAAATATCAATTTAATCTCGGTGCTGAATATATTAGAGAGTTCTTCTGGCATACATTATGTGATAAATGGATTGAAGAGATAAAGAATGAAATTAAGGATGAGGAAATAGGTAGCGATATAAGGATAAAAAAACTAGCTGAGCTTTTGTACATACTTAAAGAAAATCTAAAAATTATGCATCCTTTTGTACCTTATGTTACAGAAGCTGTATGGCAAGAATTAGTAAATATCGGTCTTGCAAAGGGTTTGTTAATGTCAAAGCAAATCTGAACCCGGGATTCGGAGTAGCTTGATAATATAATGTTTTTGACCACCCCGGGGTGATATAATTGATTATGAAAAAATATATAACAACAACTCTTCCTTATGTTAATGCTGAGCCTCACATTGGCCATGCTTTAGAATTTGTACAAGCAGATGCTATTGCAAGATATTTTAGAAATAAAATTGGCAAGGAGAATGTTTTTTTGAATGTTGGAACTGATGAGCATGGTCAGAAGATTTGGAATACTGCCTTGAAAGAGGGTTTACAGCCTAGTGAGTTTGTAGATAAGTATGCACATAGGTTTGTAGATTTTTGTAATTTGTTTTTTGTTGAGTATGACAATTTTTATAGAACTTCTAGTGAAAGTCATAGAGATGCTGCTCAAAAGTTTTGGTCGGAGTGTGATGAGAAGGGTAACATATACAAGAAGAAATATTCAGGTCATTACTGTATTGGTTGTGAGAGGTTTATAACTGAGAAGGAGTTGGTTGATGGTAAATGTCCTGATCATCATACGGTTCCTGAGTTAAAAGAAGAGGAGAACTATTTCTTCAAGTTGTCTAATTATAGAGATGTATTGTTGCAGTGGTTGGATGCTAATCCTGATTTCATCAAACCTAGATATAAGTTGGATGAACTGAAGAAATTTATATCTGAAATGGAAGATATTAGTATTTCAAGGATCAAAGAAAATTTGCCTTGGGGTATAGATGTTCCTAATGATTCTAATCAAGTTTTTTATGTATGGTTTGATGCA
>CALLXA010000030.1 GCA_938015795.1 uncultured bacterium
TAAATAATTACTTTTAAAACAAGTGTCTAAAATAGAATACAAAACAGATATTTTTACAGGAATAAGGTCGTCAGGACGACTAACTATTGGTAACTTAATGGGAGCAGTACACCCTATTTTAAAATGCATAGAAGATGAAAAACCAAAACAGAAACCACTAGTATTTGTTGCTGACTTACATGCACTAACAGATGGTGAACCAAAAGAAACACAAGACCAAGTATTAAATGTAATTAGAACATATATGGCTTTAGGTTTAGATGAAACCAAAGCCAATATATTTATTCAATCCCATATTGTGAAAGAAGTGTCTGAAATGAGTCTATACCTATCAAGATTAGTTACTCTAGCTGAGCTTATGCGTGTACCAACATTAAAAGAGAAACTTAAAAGTGGTGAAAACGAAGTAAATGCAAATCTACTTTTAGCAATGTACCCTGTTATGATGGCTTCCGATATTCTCTTACAACAATCATTAAGAGTACCTGTTGGTGAAGATCAAACATCACATATTGAAATGGCTAAATATTTTGCAAGAAAGTTCAATAAAAAATATGGAGAAACCTTTGTTGTTCCCGGTATGTTTACATATGGAAATTCTGTAAAAGTAAAATCATTATCTGGTTCTGGTAAGAAAATGAGCAAAACAGAACCAAATGGAGCAATAATCTTAGATGATGATATTGAAATATCATTAAAAAAGATTAAGAAGGCACAAACAGCTTTTGCAGGTGAAAATTCAGACTCTTTAGAAGCCCTTATTGATATTGGAAGATTTGTAGCCAAAGATGAAGAAGAATTAGAAGACTTAAATATCATAATCAATAAACATTTTGCAGGTGAAAATGTAATGGGTGAATTTAAAAATATTGTTAGCGAATATGTAGGAAGATTTTTACAACAGTATCAAGAGAAAAGAGATAGCTATACAGATGAATATATTTTGAAATTTATCAGCAAAGGTAATGATATTGCAAAACAAAACGCAGAAGAAACACTTAAATCTGTAAGAAGTGCAATGGGTATGAAATATACTTCTTCTATTTAAATGAAAGAAATCACAAAAGATCTAATATCTCAAGAATATACAGATGTAATTTTCAAAGATCTTGTAGCCCTTAATATCAATGTTAAAATGTGTGTTTTTGATTCCTGTAAATTTAACAATTGCAATTTTAATGCTATTAATTTAATGGGATCATCGTTTGTTAATTGTGAATTTCTTAATTCAAAAATACTTGGTATTGATTGGTCCTTATTAAATCAAACAATGGGCTTTGATAATATATTTCATCATTGTGACCTCAGTTATTCAGTATTTCTTAATAATGATCTTCGTGGTTTGGAAATTTACGATTGTAAGTTAAAAGAATCCTCCTTTGAAGGTTGTAAAATGAAAAGATGTATACTAAAAGATTGTGATTTTGAATTGGCCCGATTCATTCGTAATGATATGAGAGAGTGCGATTTTACAAATTCAGTTAACTATCTTTTTGATATTTCAGATAACAGATGTAATAAAGCAAAATTTAACTCTCCAGAAGTATTAAATCTTCTTAGAGCAAGAGGATTGATTGTAGATTAATATTTTTAATGTTCTTGATAATAATACCCCCACTATCATATATTAAAATATTCTTGTATAATCTCTTTCTTTTGCAAAATAACTATGGAACATAAAGAATACAACAATGCAGTTAATTCAATATATCCTTTTGTAAATTCATATACACACAAGGATACAAAAGTTTCTCCCAAAGAGCTTTCTTTAATGATTAAAAGATTTCATGAATTAAGTAAGGTGTATGAATCCAAATTAGAGAAAAATGATTACAAACATGTAAAGAATATTTTTATTAGACTGATGAAATTTACAAGGAAAATTTTCAAAATAGCTAGTAGAAGAAATGATATAGATATTAGTTTAGGGTTTAGTACTACATTTCAGGAATTAGCAGAAATAATTATGTTCACAAGTGCTGTTAATTTGGGAATATTTCTCTCTAGCTATAATCTTTCAAGTAAAAAAATCTTAATACTTGGAGGATTGTTAGGTCTTCTTTTGCACTTTTCCCAATCAATATTTAATTTGATAAAAAATAGCTATATAAATATATCTAAAATCAATATGGTTGGAGAAAATGTCTTTTCTAAATATAGATACATACAAAAGGTTTACAATGTTAAAGATGTTCTTAAAAATGATGAAGATTTCCTACTCGAAGAAATTTTACTTCATGGTAAGAATAAAAACTCTGATTTTAGAAGAATCATAGATGCAATTATATACTACAAAGTTGAGATCTATGATAATGATATTGATTTGCTTTATCAATCAGGTGCATCCAAAGAAATAATTAGTGAGGTAGAATCTTTTGTTGATACTGTAGTAAATGTATTTATTGTAGCTTTAGTTTCTGTTGAAAACAGAGACCCTCTTCCAGGTGATAAAAATTTGTTGAGATATCTTTCTGATCCTATGAAGATTGGACAAATAATTGGGTATGTATTACTTAACACACTCTCTTTCAACTTATTAACGAGCTATTTTTCTAGTGATGCTTATCTATTGTTTTTCTTAAACCTATCTGTAGGTTTGATTGTTATTCTTGTTTTATACATCATACAAAAACTCTTAAGAAAGAGAATGAATGATAGTATACCTAGGTAGACTACTTCGTTATCTGATTAATATATATATTTAATCTCTGAATTAAGTGATTTATACCAAGTACTCCCATAATTAAAGATATTTCTACATGCCAATACATGAAATCAAAATCTATATCCCAAAGATTTGTAAATTGATACCTAAGCATCATAAATATACCAAAACCTAGTGAAGGTATTAGTAATGTTAGAAATAGTATTGTATTCCAAAATGCATTGAACTTTATCAATGTAAAAACTTTTTTCTTTACCAATATATATGAACCCCAGTAAGCAATTGTTGTTAGAAGTACAGGTAGTAGAAGATTGTAAGGATTGGTTTTAACAGTTTCAGAAGAATCTACTGTAGTTGGAATTGTATCTCCTGATTTGTTTTCGTTAACTACACTTGTAGTATCATTTGCTGTTGTATTTGTTTTATTCTCCCCTACAGTTCCAATTAGATAATTTTCAAGTAATGAGTATGTACTAGCTCTATGATCAACACCTTCCCCAGCCTTTGTCTTAAAATCTACAGTCATATCTTTACCACACCACTCCCTTATATCCATAAACCTATCGTGATTTTGTATATAGGTTGTAAGATCGTAAACATTATTTTCAAATATCATCCAACAATCTTTCTCTGTATTATGTTCTGAAATTGTATCTATGGTGTATGTTGTTTGTGCGTATGCTTGTGTAACAAAGAAAGTAGAGATTATCACCATTGATATTGTTGTTAACTTTTTCATATATTCTTAATCTCTTAATTTACTTTAAATAATATAGCATAAAGAACAGAAAAAGCTTTTTCTGATTGATAAATTTGATTAACAATATAGTATAATGGCAAGTTATGATCGAAATTAAAAACCTCTGCTATGAAATAGGAGGAAAAACAATTCTAAAAGATGTATCTCTCTTTCTAAGTCAAAATGAAAAGGTTGGTATTGTTGGTGTTAATGGTGCTGGAAAATCAACATTACTTAAATTAATTGCAGGTAATTTAGAAAAAGATAGTGGAGAAATAAATATATTAGGAACATATTCATACCTCTCTCAAGAAATACACAAAGAAATAGAATTTAAATATAAAGAAAGTTCTTTATCCATAGCTGAATACTTAATAATTGATCAAAATCTAGATATAGAGGAATGGGAGATTAACAAATTCCTAAACAATCTTAATATGGGAGATAAGGATAGTGGTAGTATTCTCAATGAACTATCTGGTGGTCAGAAAATAAAGGTTGAATTGATAAAATTGCTTTTAGATAAACCTCAAATATTAATCTTAGATGAACCTACAAACTTTTTAGATATACCTTCTGCTGAATGGTTGATGAAATATTTAACTAACTATCCCTACTCTGTTTTGGTTGTATCTCATGATCTTCGTTTGATGAACAGGGGTTTAAATAAAATATGGTTTTTAAATGAATTAATTCATAATGTAGAGGTATACAAAGGTAACTATGATAAGTTTTTAAAATTAAAAGCTATTCAAGATGAATCTTTAGTTCGAGCTATTACTAATATTCAAAAGGATGCAAAAAGATTAGAAGAATCAGCTAAGCAATTGGCAGGTAGAAAAACATATAAAGAGGCAAAGAGAGCTGCTAAGAGGTTTGAAAAAATAGAAGAACTTAAGGAAGAGATTAAAAAGAAAGAACAAAATCTTGCTAAGAGTAAGCAGATGAAAATAAAATTACCAGAACCTCAGAGATGTTCTAGACAGATTTTAATTGTTGATAATATATCTAAGAAATATGGTGAGAATGTAATCCTAAAGGATATCTCTATGGAGGTTGAGAGAGGTGAAAAGATTGTTATTATTGGTAAAAATGGTGTTGGTAAAACAACTCTTCTTAAAATATTAGCAGGTAAATTAAAATCTAATGGTGGTAAATTTACATGGGGTAATAATACCTTGGTTGGTTATTATGCTCAAGAGTATGAAGATTTGGATTATAAGAAAACTGTTTTAGAAAATGTTAGTAGTGTTAAATCTTTACAGAGTTGGACTGATTCATATTGGAGAGGTTTTTTAGGTAAATTCCTTATTTCTGATGATATGGTTTTTCAAAAGGTTGGTACTCTTTCTGGTGGCGAGAAAACTAGACTTGCATTAGCAAAACTTTTTTCTCAGAATTTAAATGTTTTACTTTTAGATGAACCCACTACATATTTAGATCCTAAATCACAGGAAGTTTTACTTAATGCATTAAGAGAGTATAAAGGGACTGTAATTATTGTTAGTCATGAACCTCATTTTGTAGGTGGTTTGGGTGTGAACAAAGTTTTACTTATGCCCGAGGAGAAGTTTGTACATTACAATCCTAAGTATTTAGATAGGGTTGGAATTATTTAAAGAATTCCAATTTTAAGATATACTTTTTTTATGAATTTAATTTCAATTCTTATATTTTCTTTTGTAATTATTTCTATCTTAGGTACTGTTTTGCATTTTACACATGGTTGGTTTAAAAAAGGTATTTTGTTGCATATTTTTTCTGCTATTAATGAAAGTACTTGGGAGCATATGAAATTATTAGTTTTTCCAACTCTTTTGGTTATGGTTTTCCAATTTGTTTCTATAAAGGATCTTTATAACAATTTATGGAATTCTTTATTAGTATTATTTCTTGTTCAAGTATTAACAATTCCTTTACTATTTGAACCTCTTCGTTTTCTTATCAAAAAGGTTCCCTTGTTGATTAATATTCTTATCTTTTATTTTTCAATTTTTTTAGGACTTTTATTTGAGTATTATTTTTTATCTAAAGAGATATTTATTTTCAATGAGTATCTGTGTATTTTCTTTATTGTTTTATTATTGATTCTTTTTTTCATATTTACATACTACCCACCTAAATTTTTTCTTTTTAAGGATCCAGTTACAAAGAGATATGGGGATATAAAATAGAGAAGAAAAGATTTGGCGATTTGGATAAATATATGGATTAAAACCATTTATCCCAGGTGGATACGCCATGCTTTTTAATTCTTCTCTATCTTTTCTAATCTACTATAATAGTCAGGCAATTCATTTAAATGTGCTAAAGCAATTTTTCCTGTTAAAATAGGATCATCATTAGTTACATTTGTATCAGGATCTATTTTTCCATGTTCGAGTTCTACATTGATACCTTTTGTGAATTGTAATAGATCTATGGTATTCCAATCTATACCTAGTTGGTTTCCAATCTCCTTAGCCTGAATTTCGGTAAATATTAAGTTATTCATATATAAATATGTTTAAAACTTAGATGTATTTAATTATATCAATATGCGTAAACTATTAGCTAGTGAAATTAGATATGAGAGAGTTCAAAGAAAGTCGGTTGTATTTCCTAGATGGTCTTCTTAAGTGTGCAAATTATTATAACCCTACAAGTTTTTTACAATCACCTGAATCTAAGTTACAGGCTAAAAAAGATGGATGGTGGGAGATACTAAATAGCATGGAACTTGGGAGTCCTATTTCGTTAATTCTGATGATATAATCTTTCTATGGTAGATATTAAATATACTCAAAACTTATATATAAACGAAGAAAATCTAAAAAGAATTATAGATGCTATTAAATTACATAGCTCTGACACTGTAATTGATATAGGAGCTGGTAAAGGTGTTATAACAGAAGAACTAGCAAAACATTGTGACGATGTAATAGCATATGAGTTAGATTCTAAATATCACGGAATGTTAGAAGGGCTCTTTAAAGATAATCCTAATGTACTTTTAAAGAATGAAGACTTTCTTCCCTCTACCCTACCTAATAAAGAATACAAAGTATTTGCAAATATACCATTCTCGTTAACCTCAGATATTATTAATAAAATTACAGATGTTGACTCAAAACTTGTAGAAGCGTATCTCTTTGTACAAAAGGAATCAGCAGAAAGGTATATTGGTAGACCAAAGAATACACAAATATCTGCTATCCTATCTTCAATATATGATTTAAATGTTACCGAGACTTTTGATAGACGAGATTTTAATCCAACACCCAATGTAGATATTGTTCTACTTAGTATTACAAAGAAAAATAATCCTGAAATAGAGTTTAAATTATATAGAGATTATATTACATATATTTTTAATCAGATGAATGGGAGTGTTTTAGATACATTTAAAAAACTTTTTACATTTGATCAATTGAAATATATAAAGAAGTATTTATCAGAGCATGGTTATATTAAACCAACCGATATATCTTCTGAATATTATTTAGAAATATTCCAATATTTTGAGATGAATGGTGTGGATTATAGAAAGAGAGTTGATGGGTACTATACAAAAC
>CALLXA010000031.1 GCA_938015795.1 uncultured bacterium
AATCACCCTGATTTATCTTATAACCTTTCCATATCTCTTCAAACATTCCTATCTCTCCTTCGGCAACTTCAGTTTCAGTTTCTACAATATCAGCATATAGTTCAACTTCACCGATACCGATCATTACAACCTCTCCTTCTCTTACACCTAATCTTTCACAATCTTTCCTGTTTAATACAACATTGAAATCATTTTCTTCACCAAGATCTAAATTTTTACTTTTTAAATAGAAAGACATATTTATATGCGCTAAAATTAATCAATTTTTAACCAAGGATATACTTGTTCAACTGTCTGTCCGATATCCTTTGGTTTAACAATTCCTACCTCTGTAACAAAGCCTGTTATCAAATTGTTATCAACTATTTCAAAAGCGGGATTAAACATATCAAGACCTTCTGGAGCGTCTTTCCATATCTCTCTATCTTCTCTAATTTCAATCTCTATTCCTTTACTAAATGATTCAGAATCTATCTTGAGAAGTGGAGTAACTACATACAAAGGCTTATCTGCATAGTATGTGGCCATAGCGATTCCCCAACTTCCAATTTTGTTTACTACATATCCTTTTTCAGTAAACTGATCACAACCAATAAATACAACATCTACAGGTACACTTCCCCTATTTATTACAAAAGATTCTGCTGCACTATCTGTAATCATTGTTGTTTTAACTCCTCCATCAAGTAAACTTTTTGCAGTTAATCTTCCTTGAAAAAGTGGTCTTGTTTCTGTACATACAACTTCAAAGTTATCATCTTTTTTACTCAGTTCTTTTATTAAATTCACTACTGTAGATGAATGACAATGCGTTAGTATTTTGTCATAGTTTTTTAGGAATGGTACATTTTTTCTAATAATCTCTTTCTTTGTATTTCCGATTAATTCAACATACCTATCACAAAGAGTATCTAATGTCCGTTTCATGGTACTTACTTCTGGTAAAACAGAATATTCCTTTTTAAAGAAATACTTTACAAATGTTACACCATTTTTAGCCAAGGGTTCATTAGTTCGAGCATTTGACAGTTTGTCTCCTACTCCTATTATTTCATCAAACAATTTCTGTTTATCAGTTTCATTAGAATTCCTCAAAGCTATTTTCATACCTTCTAGAGTTGCTAGTCCAACATTAGTAGCACCTTGTATGTTCAATTTTTTTATATCATTGTAAATATCCTCTACACTTTGATATTTTCCTTTGTTTTCCATATATATTTACTTTAATTTAACCTCATCATACAAATCAGGAACTAATGTTTCTATACCTAATTCATTAGCTATTTCTTGTGCAAATTCATTAGCTATTTCTGTATCTCCATGAGTTATGAATATTTGTTTTGGTGTATGACCAAAACTTCTTAACCAATATTTCAAATCTTCTTTATCTCCATGTGCAGAGAAACCTCCTAAGGTATGTGATATTGCATTGTTTTCAAAATCTTGACCAAATATCTTAACAATAGGTTCTCCTTCCAATATTTTTCTACCTAAAGTACCTTCTACTTGATATCCTACAAATATGATATGTGTTTTTCTACTTTCAATATTATTTCTCAAATGATGTATTATTCTTCCTCCATTACACATACCGCTTCCCGCAATAATGGCGATACCTCTCTTAGATACTAATCTTTTTGATTCTTCTACAGCGTCGGTTTTATGAAGGCTTGGAAAATCAAATGGGTCATCACCTTTATCCATTAACCTACGTGCATCTTCATCATAAAAGTTTGGATATTTTCTAAATACTTCAGTAGCTTTAGATGCCATTGGGCTATCTAAATATACTGGTAAACCAGATATTAATCTATTTTCTATGAACAAATTTATTTCATAGAGAATTTCTTGTGTTCTTTCTATAGCAAAAGAAGGTATTAAAATGTTACCTTCATCTTTTTGTGCTTCTTTAATAATTGAGAGGAATTCTAATACTGTTTCATCTCTATTTCTATGTATTCTATTACCATATGTAGATTCACAAACAACATAATCAGCTTCTCTTATCATATCAGGATCACGAACAATTCTTGCTCCTGGTTGACCTAAGTCTCCTGAGAATACAATCTTTCTATGCCTACCAGCTTCAGTATTGACCCATATTTCAAACATACATGATCCAAGTATATGTCCTGAATCTCTCATTCTAAATTCGCAACCATTGTGTAAATCTACAGAATTACCATATGGATATACTTCAAACAAACTCATAGCCTCTTCTACATCTTGTTCAGTAAATAGTGGTTCCTTCTCAACAGCCGTCTCCTTGTCTTGATATTCAGGATCTTTTTCAGTTCTCTCTTTTACTCTAGCTTCCCATCTTTCAAAATCTTCCTGTTGTAAATTAGCTGCATCTAAAAGAACTATTCTTGCCAAATCTCTTGTTGGTTGAGTACTGATAACTCTTCCTCTAAATCCTTGTTTAACAAGTATTGGTAATCTTCCACAGTGATCAAAGTGTGCGTGTGTTAGAAAAACATAATCTAATTTGGATGGATCGAATGGAAATGGGTCTCTATTTTTGTCTTCAATTTCTTGTGGTCCCTGATATGCACCACAATCAACTAAAAATTTTGTACTCTCAGACTCAATATAGTAGCAAGATCCCGTTACAGTTTGAGCAGCTCCACAGAATTGTATTTTCATCTAGGCAGTTTATAAAAATAATTTGTATGTATATGATAATGGATAAAGTGATTATAAATCAATCACTTAGTTAATTGATTAATTCTTTTGCTTTCTCTAAAAGCACTTCTTTGCTATTTAGTTTAGGATCATCCATTACCATGTCTAGTAATTGGTTGAGAATATTTCCCATTTGTGGACCTTTTGATACTCCGATATTTTCTAGATCATTACCATTTATTCTTAAATCTGTAATCTTTAATGCCATATCTTGTTGTCTAATTTCAGATATTCTTCTTTGTAGTAGAGTTATTTCTTCGGGTCTAAATGCACTAGAAGGATTTGATTGAGCATCTGCCATTCTTAATTTAAAAAGATCCTCAATATTCTCTTCTCCTACCCTTTGAATAAATCTTCTAACAGCAGAATCAGACCATTTATGTTCTTCGATATTTTTCTTTTCCTCGTCTGTCATATTCTCTTCAATAATTGGGTAGTAGAACATATGATTTTTAATCAATAGTATAACCCTATTTATTTCCGTTTTTGAGAATTTCATTCTCTTCATAATGTCTTCTGCTATTTGAGCCCCGACACCATCGTGTCCATAGAAATGACCATTTCCCATATCTGTTCTTGGCT
>CALLXA010000032.1 GCA_938015795.1 uncultured bacterium
TATAATTATTGAATTTATAAATATTCTTTTGAATAATAAAAATTAATCTAAAAAAATGAAAATTTAATTGAGGTTATTCAAAATGAAAATTATTTTAGAAATTCAAAAAGAAATGGAATCATATTTAGATCCTGAACAAAAAGTAATCCTTTCAAAAGTACTTTCAAAAACTTTTAAGAACTTTGAAATTATAGAAAAGGAAGTTAAATTTGAAAAAAATTCTATTGAGAAAAATGAAGAATTAATTTCAACATTTCTTTCATCAAAAAGGGTTGAGGGGTGTTCTGAGAGAACTTTAATCTATTATGAAACTACTATTAAAAAAATGATAAATAAAATTGAAAAAAGAATCGATTATATAACTACTGAGGATCTGAGAGATTATTTAGGAAAGTATAGAATTAAAAATAAGACAAATAAAACTACAATAGATAATATAAGAAGAATATTTTCAAGTTTTTTCACATGGTTAGAAGATGAAGACTATATACTAAAGAATCCTGTTAGAAGAATCCACAAAATAAAACAAGGAAGAGTAATAAGAGAAGTCTTAACAGATGAAAGTCTAGAGATATTAAGAGATGGGTGTGAAGAGATTAGGGATTTGGCTATGATAGAATTGCTAATTTCTACAGGTATTCGTGTTGGAGAACTAGTAAATTTAGACATTGATGATATTAATTTTCAAGAAAGAGAATGTGTCGTTTTTGGAAAAGGAGAAAGTGAAAGAGAAGTTTACTTCGATGCAAGGTCCAAAATACATCTAATAAAATATTTAGAAAGCAGAACTGATAAAAATCCATCATTATTTGTATCATTTAAAAAACCACACAGAAGATTAGGAATAAGTGGAGTAGAAAGAAGAATAAGAGAATTAGGAAAAAAAGCAAATATAAAAAGAGTTCACCCACACAAATTCCGAAGAACATTAGCAACAAATGCAATAGACAAAGGAATGCCAATAGAACAAGTTCAAAAGTTATTAGGACATATACAAATAGATACAACAATGCAATATGCAATGGTAAATCAGAATAATGTGAAAATAGCTCATAGAAAGTTTATTGGTTAATTAATATCATTTTATTGAGTAAAGATAATTATTAGAATAGTGGGGCCAAAAAAAGGATAAAGATAGGTATTGTTAAAAAATAGTGATACCTATTATTTCAACAATTACAACAC
>CALLXA010000033.1 GCA_938015795.1 uncultured bacterium
CCATACAAATATCATATCTGTTGTTTGAGGGGTTGCCAAGTGAATAATGAATTTATCTAGGTTGATCTCTAAGGCAAAGTCAGCAGTTTTAATGGTATCGCAGGTTTTTGTTTTGGTGTTATCTGGATTAGTGATTTCTGTACAATTGATTTTTTGAGTTGCTACAATGGTTGGTTCCATGAGATATGGAGTATCAAAGGTAAAGGTGGTTTCTGTTTGATTGGCTGGGATAGTGATAGTACCTCTAGTATCATGATCTCCAATAATGTGGCCTGATAGTTCTATGTCTTTAGCGAATTTAACTGTTCCATTAACAGTAAGGGTGTCAGCTAAGGTGAGGGCACCAGTAACTGATAAGGTTCCAGCTATAGTGGTGTTTTTACTAACATTTAGATCTCCTGTAAGTTTAGTTAGACCACTACTAGGGGCAATGGTAAGATCTTCTAGGTCTGGGGAAGTAATGGTTTGTGTTGTTAGTGTGGTAAAGGTTTTATGATTTGGATCATAATATGATGGATTTAATTGGATTTTAATTGTACCTGTGCCAGAAGATAGACCTTCTAGGGCAATACCAATTGTTTGTCCAGCTTCAGTTGCTTTTTGACCAACACCAGCAGTAGTTGATGAAGTAATACGATCACCTGGTTTGATTTCGCCATTGTCAGCAGAAACATTGATGTTGGTAATACCAGAGAAGGCAACTTTAATATATCCTGCCTCGGTCATTTGAGTATTGGTATATATTGTACCGTCTTCATGAGTTAAAAGACCTAATGATGAAGTATTGTTATTGTCTATCACACCGACAAGGTTGTCATCATAGGCAGTTGTTGAAGCAGAAGCAGTGGAACTATCACTTGGTAGGGAAACAATAGCGCCATTGGTAAGATTGGTATCATTTGTTTGATAGTATTGAGATAGATTGGTTGAGGTTTGATTGAAGCTAGAAGCAGTTAATGATCCATTGATATTTGAATCTCCTGTGACTTGTAGGTTTTGAGCGGATAGATTATTAGAGACATTAAGATCTCCACTTTCATTCATATTGAGGATTTCAGTGCCTAGTTGGTTTTTAAAGATTAGACCAGCGTAGTCCGTTGCTTCTGTGATGCGGAAGTCATTGGCAAAGATCATATCTCCAAAATATTGATCATAACCAGTTGAGTCTGAATTAAGTAAGATTTCTGTAGCTGATAGAGCAATACCTACTTTGTTATTAGTAGCAGTTGTAGTTAAGGATCCATCTGCATTAGCATAGTATGCACTACCTACAGTTAGATCAGTGTAGTTATCTGTCACGCCACCCATAACAACATCAAGAGAATTTCCTCCCGTGGCTGAGGTTTTGGCGATACCGATGGCTTCGCCGAGAGGGGTGATGATGGCACTAGTAGTATAATAACTAGTCACATCGTCTTCATAACTAAAAATTAAATGCGAACTATCTATTGAAATTAAAGAACTATATTCCACAGAACCAAACGATGCGTAAATTCTTTCTGTCATAGGATAGGAATTTGTACCAGATACCAAATATTCTCTAAAACCAGCCATCTGATAAAACATATAATGACTAGCATCTAATACACTAACCATCACTTTATTACTAGTGCCTACAGCAGCGGAAACTGTTGTAGCACTACCCAAACTAATTGTTGTACCAGAAACAGAACCTATATATGCAAATACGCCGGAGTTACCATTGTATCCAATAACAAAATGAGACGAATCAAGTGCGCTAATTGAATTAAAAGAAGTGCTATATTGATAATCTCCATATGTCACTATTGTTCCATAATTAGATATTGCAGTTCCTCCATCTGTTTGTCCAATTACTACTGAGTTATATTGTGATATATTGTTATACCAAGCAATCGCAAAATGAGTTGAATCAAGTTTTGTTATATCTAGATTAACATTGTTGTAATGATTATTAAGAGTTACATCCGATTCACTGCCGAAAGTAATTGTATCTCCAGAAACAGACCCAATAACCGTTCTTAAAATATATCCTGAACTATAAGTATAAGAGTTATACGCGATAATAAAATGAGTAGAATCTAAACTTTGAATACTACTTGCTATGCCTGAATAACCAGCATAATCCTGTATAGTACTGTAAGTACTTTCGGTTCCATATCCGTTGATTGTCGTACTGCCGTTGGTCGTTCCGACTATTGCTTTTGAATATATCCACCCCCCTGATCCTGGATAATATGAATAACTGACTACAAAATGTGTAGAATCAAGTGATGTAACAGATATAACTCTGTTTGAAGTAAAAGTAGCTGTGGTGAATGTGCTTTCTGTACCATAGGTAATAGTCGATCCGGATATTTCTCCAATAATCGCTTTGCCATATTGTCCTGAACCTTGATTATTGTAAACCATCACAAAATGAGTATCATCAAGTTTGGCGACATCGATAAAATAGTCAGCACTTGCAGTAGCCGCTACCGGCGTCCCTACCCCTATCCCAAACCCTTTCACTGCTTCACCATTAACTAAGGAAACTACATCACCAGCAGTGATTGATTGGCCAGTAGCTGCAGTAAAGGATTTGACTAGTTGGCTGGTGGCAGAGGTAGCCCAAGAAAGATTACCATCACCATCTGTGCGGAGGTATTCTCCATTGTTACCGTTAGTGGTAGGAAGAGTAAGAGTGTAACTTGATGATAAGGTTGGGGCTTGCATGGTTATGGTATTGGTGCCTGCTCCTGGGTCTTCTAGTTTTAATGAAGAGGAAGCTTGAACTGAAGCAAATGTTGGTGTGGCGTCTGTAGTAAGGTCTTGATTAATTACAGATGTTGATTCTATTGTAAGAT
>CALLXA010000034.1 GCA_938015795.1 uncultured bacterium
TGTTAAGACAACAAGCTTCTTATCCATATATACGAAACCCTTGTTAACAGATTTCTCAACACTGGAATTAACTTCATATATATTACTTACAAAGGATAATGTTTTTTCAAAACCCTCTCTAGATCTCTCTAAATTATTAGTTAAATACCAAATATCAAAACCTCTTTTTTTATAATAATCTAACTGATTAACAAGCAAAGATATTCCTACGATATTTAGATACAGAGAATTCTCTTTTGAGAGTGAACTACCTTATTTAAAAACCACAACCACTTCCTCCTCCTCATTACCAACAACAATATTGGTATTTGCAGAGAAGATATTTTTCTCATTCACTTGCTGAATCTTTTTCCTACTATCTGCTTTTACAACATCTATAAATTCAACCTTATCATCAAAAACACTAATTCTTAAAACATTTTTCATACTATATGGCCAGACAATCAACACATCACCCAAAACAGAAAACTCTCCCTCATTCCAAACTCTTTCAACACGAGAGTAACCCAAATCTATTAAATCCTGGATCTCTATTCTCTCACCTTTCCTTATCTTCAAACTTTTAATATCTTTCGAATCTTTATCAGAGATCCAAATACATTTACCAAAACATAGACCCAAAGCCTCTGCAACAACTTCTTCATTAATTTCCTCAATACCCGATATATACTCCTTGTTAATATCTATATCTTGAAAAAATTCAGAAAAGTCTTTAAGAAAATTTTCTTTCACTACTGATCTAACTTCCACACAGCTATTTTATCAATCATTTAATAGTATGTATAATAATTCAGAATAATTTTGAAATAAAGAAATATGTTTTTAGCACATGGACCTGCAAGCTATATTGCAAATGAATTAGTTCAAAAAAAGGAAATCTCTAACCTTAAATATCACGAACAAATTATAGTTGGTATTTTAAGCTTTTTTTTTGGAATACTACCAGATGTAGACCTCTTAGTTCTTTTAATGACAGATATACCACCATTCAAACATCATGAAATATTTTCTCATACACCAATCTTTTACATTTCACTATGGATGATATTAGTACTCATATCCAAAGGAGTAAGGATACTGCTAAATAAGAAAAGTTCGAAATTCTTAAATGGTAACTTTACAGATGTAATATTAAAAACTTTTTTGATATCAACACTAGTACACTTATTAATGGATCTAGTTGTGAATGATGTAATGATTTTCTACCCTATCTCTGACAAACCATTCACATTGCTAAAATATATCCTTGAACCTACCTACAAAGCAGGCTATCTATTAAGTACTGGTTTTTCATTAGAAATATTCATTGTTAGTATCTTTGTTAAATTAATAACAGAGAGATATTTAGAAAATACAAAACTGCTAAAAACAGCAACTACACTATTTATAATATCATCA
>CALLXA010000035.1 GCA_938015795.1 uncultured bacterium
TGTGTTTAATTTTACTGAAATTATTATTCCTATAGTATCAGCAAAACTTCAAGACGAGATAGCAAAAATCATTAAGTCTGCTTACGAACTTAGAATTAGTTCGGAAAAATCTTACTCCCAAGCCGAACAACTCCTTTTAACCGAACTTGGACTTGCTGATTATGTACCAAACGAAGCAAATACTTCAATTCGTGATTTGTTTGAATGTCTCCAAGATGACCGCTTTGATGCTGAATACTGGATGCCTAAGTATGATGAAATGCAAAAGCGTGTTGCTAAAGTACCTCAAAAGAAACTAGGTCAAATAGTGAGCTATAAAAAAGGTATTGAAGTTGGAAGCGAGGCGTATCAAGAAGAAGGTGAAAATTTTATAAGGGTATCTGATTTTAGTATTTATGGGATTGAAGGTGTAGAAAAGAAAATATCAAGTGAGTTATATGAAAATCTTAAAATGAATTATCAACCAAAGAAAGGTGAAGTTTTATTCACAAAAGACGGTACTATCGGTTTGTCTTACGCATTAGATGAAGATATAAAGGGCATCTTGAGTGGTGCTTTTTTAAGGCTTCAACCAAAGACAAATATAAACTTACATTATTTAGCACTTGTTCTTAATTCTTTATATTGTAAATATCAAATTGAGCGAATGTCAGGCGGTGCAATAATTGCTCATCTTAAACCAGAAAGTGCTATGCAAATCAATATTCCTTTACTATCACAAGATATAGAGGATAAACTAGGGAATTTGATTATCCAATCGTTACAAAAAAGAAACGAATCTAAAAACCTACTTGAAAAAGCCAAATGTGCAGTTGAGATATTCATTGAGGAAGATGAAGCAAAAGCATTGGAATATCTAGAATCATAGTAGCTTGAGAAAAACTTTAATTAGTTAGGTTAACTCTATTTTATAAAACCTTTTTTCTTGAGCTCTTCAAACAACCTAGCCGCCCTATTCCATCCTATTCTTAGTTTCCTTTGTAAAAGAGGTACAGAAGCTTTTTCATACTCCTCTATAACCCTCTTAGCATCTTCAAATAAAGGATCTCTTTTCATTGCTATTTCTTTTATCTTCTTACCATTTGATTCATATTTATCTAAAAGAACCTCTCTAGGATGAACTCCTTTAAAAGGAGCAATTACTCCTTCTTTCTCTAATTGATCTATCAATCTACAAGCCCGGTTATACCCTATCTTCAATCTTCTTTGTAATTGCACTGTAGAGGCTTTTCTCTCTTCTATCACTAATCTTTTAGCATTCTCATATAAAGGATCAATCTCTTCTATAACTTTTTTTAACTCTATGCCTTTGTATCCTTCTATTCTAGGAATATAACTAATAAGATACATTTGATCATCTGTAGATATGAAAGGTGTCTGCACTCTAATTCTCTCTCCACTTTCTACATTTTTGTATATCATATCCCCTTGACCTAGCAAATCTATTGCATCACCTTCTTCTAAAATCTCCATCGAATCGGAGCTAGTACCCAATGCACCGACCAACCTTGTAGGGATAGCATTCTTAATCTCTGGTGTAAAAACTTCTCTTCTTGGAACAGAAGTGGATAGAAGCATAAAGAGACCAACATCCTTAGCGTCTTTAGCAATCTTTACTAACTTTGAATTTGTTTTCTCATCACACAACATCAAGTCAGAAAACTCATCTATCACTAAAATAATATATGGTTTATCCTTTTTCTTACTCTTTCTTTTATCAATTTCCTCCATACACCACTCAATCAATTGAATTGCTTTTATTCCATCCTCACAAACTGGATGTAATAGATGTGCAATACCGTTGTAATGGTTCAATTCTACCTGTTTTAGATCAATCAATATCAATTTAACCTCTTCGGGTTCTTTGGTTAAAAGAATTGTATTGATGAAAGAGTTTATAAACATAGATTTACCCGATGATGTCGCTCCAGAAAGAAGAATATTCCCAATATCTATTAAATCCTTAATTTCTATATCACCATTAGAATCTCTTCCTAAACATATTGGAATTTCGTATTTCTTCAAAGCTTTATATTGGAGACAATCTTTAAATGATATATATCTATCATCCTTTATTGAGGTTAATCTTGAAAGAATTGTATCTATATTTATCATTGTTTTATTGCTTTAAATTATAATTCATTTAAATATTCAATCATTTCGTCAAGATTGTTCTCCACTTTTATTAAACGATTCTCCTTCCCGTAACTTTCCAAGACTCTATACTCCGACTGAAACACTACATCATCAAACCACAGGAAGCTACTTTTCATATCAATCCCTTCTGTTTTAAGTGTATTCCACTTCGTATTTTTTATACTCTTTATCATTTCAAATATATCTTTATCTAATTCTTCCTCTAAATGATACAAAGCTATATCATTCTTTCCATGCTTTGTATGTGTACTTAACCAATATACTTCTCCTTTAGAAATATCAAATACTTTATTAAGAAATTCTTTTAAATATGGCATCTGTTTGTACTCTTTTGTATCTAAAAATACACCATCTATATCTAGGTATATTTTCTCAATTTGATCATTGGGATCTCCTAATAATTCCAACATATCATCAGGTAAATATCTTTTAGCCTGATTCCATAAATTTTCATCTAAGCCATAATATGCCTCGGATATACTTCCTGTAATAGCTGCTAAGGTATCAGCATCACCTCCTAGTGCAACTGCATTTCTTATACTATCTTCAAAGCTATTACTATCCAAGAAGCACTGAATGCTATATGGTATTGTGTCTATTGCTAACTCACTTCGTTTATAATTATCCCATATCTCTCTGAAAGGTTTACTAAGGTTGTATTTGAATTTATCTTCTATGCATGCTCTAATATCTTCCTTGCTTCTCTTGTTTCTCGCCATATATATGCACATAGCTACAGCCTGAGCACTTTCTATGCCTTCTACATGATCATGTGTTATCTCTGCAGACCTTTCAGCTTCTCTTAATACATCTTCTTCAGTATCAAATAGCCAACCAATTGCTGAAACCCTCATTCCTGCACCATTTCCTTTACTTCCGTATGGTTTCTTCTCTTTGCTAGTGATCCAACCCCAAAACATACCACCATATCCTCTATTGGGGTATTTTACTATCCATTTCATGAATGCTTTCTCATAGGGAATATTATTTTTAAGAGCATCATATACTGCTACAGTTAGAACAGTATCATCTGTGAATGTTGAGT
>CALLXA010000036.1 GCA_938015795.1 uncultured bacterium
TTATTTATCTAAAACCGCAAATTTCTTTATATTCACTCTGATCTATATTCATATAATTCGTTTATATTACTCTTATGATAATGAAGCTCTTTTGAAATTATTCAAAATTACTAGTGAGGAAGATGGAAAAAAATACAAATTTAATATTACATGGTTATTTATATTACTTTTAGTGTTTGGAATTTTTATTAGATTTGTGAATATTGATGGATTGTATCCAATAACAGATGCATTTCCACATTTAGTTGGTGCAAAAAGTTTGTTATTGTATGCTGAAAAGATAGATTATCGAAGATTTGATTTGCTTACACAATTACTAAAGTACTTATTCTCTATATTTGATATGAATTTGGTTATTGCTCGATTACCAGGTATCTTTGTTTCTATATTTTTCATATTCGTCTCTTGGTTATTGATAAAGTCAGAAGTCAGTAAGAATATTTCAAGAATATATCTTCTATTAATGTCTTTAAATCCATGGTTAATAATGCAATCCCGTGTTATTAGAGAATATATATTTTTTATACCTGTTTATTTCTTTTTAGCAATATACTTTTTCAAAAGAATTAAGCACTATTTTGGTAAACAGAAATTATTTCTTATTCCTCTAGACATAACTATATTAGGTGCATTGTTTTATTATATATGGAAAGTTGACTCATTAAGTACTATGAAAATAGCACTGATATTTCCAATTTTTTCAGGTTTATATGCAACATTCTTTTATTTGGATAAAAAAATTAATTTATTTGAGAGAATTAGAAAAGTAAATTTAAGAAAAACGACTTTATTTTTAATAGTGATCTTCTCAGTTATATTACTAAATCAAAAATATTTGGGATTTCAAATAGAGCTTTCTCAACTTCATGTTATCCCTGTTTTTAATAATAATTGGATTAAGTTTGTTCTTTTTGATCAGACATATAATACAGTGATTCTTAGTTTCTTGTTACTTTTTTTTGGTTTGATTTTTATACTTAAAAAGACAAGAGAGTCAAAGAAAATCACATTTGAATCATACCTTCTTTTTCTTTTCCTTTTTGTTATGTATGTATTCACATTTCATTTTGAAAGAAGTATGGCTCAAAGATATATATTTTTTCTTTTGCCTTTCATTGTATTAATAACTAGTTATGGATTGGATTATGTGATTGAATTTTTAAATAAAAAGATAAAATTACATATAAAAGAAGATTGGTTGCTGTTTTGTTTTTTGAATTGGTCATTTATATTATATTCATTTTTAGTACAAGGAGGTGGGTATGTTAAAGCTAGTGGAAATTATCATGAATATACGGCAGAGGTATTTGATTATGTAAATACAAAATTTTCAGATGCGGAAGTTTGGCTTGTTGATATACCATTGGGTTTTCAATGGTATGCAGAAGATAGGGTTACTTATCAAAAAATCCAAAATTATGTTTACAATAATCCTGAGAGAGAAAAACAACTGAGGGATTTAATGGAAAAATATGATAAAGGATTGTTTGTAATAGAGAAAAGACGTAATAAATGGGCAGGTAAAGATGTTTTTCCTCCTAGGGATAAATATTTTGTGGAAGGTGTATTGAAATTTGATTCAATTGTTAGTGATAGTTATATATATTATTGGGAGAAATAATTTAATAATGTCTTTTTATGCTCATAGAAGAACAGATACTCTTAGTTATTAAGATGATATTTGGCATTGTAATCGTTTTTTCATTTATAGAAGGATGGGGTATTTTAATAAGCAAATATCTTATTAAAAATATTAAATCTTTTTCTTTGTGGGATAACTTTTGGATAGGTTTTGCTATATTAATATTTCTATTACAAGTTGTTCATCTCTTTTTACCAATTAACTTGTTTATATCATATATTTTTGTTGGAATCGGAATATTAGTTCTTTTTTTTCATTTTAAAAAAAACATATTGAATAAGAGTTGGTTCTTTTTAAAAAGAAAATGGAATTTATGTTTTCTCGTTTTTATTATGTTGATATTCGTTTCTAATGTTTTTTATTCAGATAGTTTAGGTTATGATTTTGGTCTTTATTATCGTCAAATGATGAACTGGATACAAAATAGTTCAATAGTTTTAGGATTGGCAAATGTTCATGGAAGATTTGGATTTAATAATGCTTCATTTCTTTTGGCTTCTCTTGTTGATAACCTTAACATAATTCCACAAAGTTTTAGATTTTTAACAGCTTCATCATATCTGTTTTTGTTAGGGTACTCTTTTTACAATATGTATATAATGTTTAAGTCAAAAAAAAGATGTTTAACTTATCTTTATTGGACATTCTCTTCTGTATTTATAATTTGGTCTATATTTTATCGTCATGGAGAATACTTTGTTAATGTAAGTCCTGATTCATTTGTATTTATTTTAGAATTAGTTGCTGGTGGGTACTTAATAAAGGCCTTTGAAGAGAGGGCATTTGATAAAACATATTTTGTTATATTACCAGTATTATTAGTGCTGTTTTGTATTAAATTAAGTACAGCTGTTTTTGTCCTTGTTAGTCTTCTGATTATTTTTATCTCTTTATTGCGTTGGAATAAAACAATCTTTTCTCAAAAAATATTTTGGTTGTTTAGTATTTTGTTTGGTATTTTAACAAGTATTTGGTTTATAAGATCAATATTGTTAACAGGTTTTCCTCTTTATCCTTCCATATTCTTAGGTTTAGATTTAAGTTGGTCTGTTGGTATCACTCAGGCAAAATCTGAAATGGATTGGATTATGAGTTGGGCGAGAATACCCCAAATTGAACCTTCCGATGTTCTTGGGAATAGTGCTTGGTTTACTCAATGGTTTGATGAACAAAAGACTAGTGCGTATCTTGTTATTACAATTTTATCATCAATTACGATACTTTTGATATCAATATGTAAAAACTTTTTAAAAAACAGATATTTAATATTAATGATTATCCCTATTTCATCGATTTGTTATTGGTTTGTAAATGCTCCTACTTTACGTTTTGTCTATGCATCTCTATGGATCTGTATGATTTATGCAGTAATTGTTTTTATAGATACTTATGGTAAAAAATTAGAAAATATTATTGTATTTATACCTCTATTTTTAGTTTTTTTAGCTACTATTTCTTCAGGATATGGGGTAATAGATTTCGAAAGTTACTCGAAGAATTTATTATATAAGGAGGTTAAGTTAGAAAAGTTGTTCGAAGAAGATAATCATACAGTGTATATTCCTACTAAGGGAGATCAGTGTTGGAATTCTGAATTTATATGTGTACCAGTAAAAAATATTGATTTTAATATAATCTATGGCACAAAAGGTGAGATTAGAAAGATAACTAAATAAGAAATCAATATGTAATGAAGAGATATTTATTGAATAATAAACTTGCCAATTTAGTATATAATTTTGTACTCTACGTTGTTATAGGTTTTTCTGGTTTAGCTTTAGATATGTTAATTTTCAATATATTGATATCTTGTTTTAGTGTATCTCCATATATATCAAATATAATATCTATGTTTGTAAGTATTAATAATAATTTCTTCTTAAACACATACTTTAATTTTAAGAAAAAAGATAAAGTAGTAAAAAGATGGTTGTTGTTTTGTACAATTGGAATAGTAGGGATATTTGTAAGTGATTTGTTACTCAGATTATTTTATGAAGTAATAGGTTTGGATATAAATATCTCGAAATTGATTACAATACCTATAATCGCTACATTACAATTTATATTACATAAACTAATTACCTACCGGAAATGAAAAATCTACTGTCTATAGTAATTCCTGCATATAACGAAGAAAAAACAATAACTAAACTTTTGGATAAAGTGATTGAGCTTAAATTACCTTCAAACTTTCAAAAAGAGATAATTGTAATTAACGATTGTTCAAAAGATAATACCCTTAATGTAGTTAAAAACGTAATTAAGAAAAACAAAAACATTACACTTTTAGATAATGGTGAAAATCTTGGTAAAACAAGAACTGTTAAAAAGGGATTATTAAAAACGAAAGGAGATTATGTAATTATCCAGGATGCTGATTTAGAATATGATCCTAGGGATATTACTAAAATGTTAAACTTAGCAATAGAAGGAGATCTAGATGTTGTATATGGTGATAGATTTGGAGGTCATAATGAGCTTAGATCGGAAGAGCGTCGTGTAGGGAAAGAGTGTAGATCTCGGTGGTC
>CALLXA010000037.1 GCA_938015795.1 uncultured bacterium
TTTGTAAAGAAAACTGTGACAATTTACTTACAATAGTTCTGCTATTAGTAGCCCAACTTGTAGGATATAGCCACATCTCTACTGATATATCTCCTGAAGCGTTTACAATTGAGCTACTACTTGCCTTAGCATTACTACTGGTACCATTGAAAGATATTGCTCCATCATCCCTACCTTTAACATATGTCGTATTACTAGGAGTTAAATCAGCACCATGTCCACTTTCATCTTTTATATATGCTCCAGTACCGCTAACTTCATCAAAAGACCACGATCCTAAAGTATTACCTTTTACCTGTAAACTTTTATCTATATGCATTGAATTAGAATCCATAGATATCGTAGATGTATTACTCTTCACTGTACCAGAATTTGTAGAACCTTCTACCCATCTTTGATGTATATACTCAGCAGATAGTGCTTTATTCATAACAGTCAATTCATCTATACTTCCATTAAAGAAAAAGCCTGTACCACTACCATAAGCACCAATAATCGATGTCCCAGATGGATTAGTTATTAAAGTTTGGGTATATGCTTTAGATGCGACAAGATATCCGTTTACATATACTGCCTTTGTCACACCATCATATACACAGGCAACATGATTCCAAGCTCCATTTTCAAAATATGTACCTGTTGTAAATGTCAAATCATCCTGAACACTACTAGAGTTAAATGTTCGAAAGGCGAACGTATTATTATTATTAAAAAAACAAGAGTACTGTGTATTCACATTACCATTTGTTGTCTTTTCAAATACATGCATATTTCTATTAAAATTATCCGAGTATACCCAAGCATCAATTGTAAATGTTTGAAGATCAAAAGAGGAAGATGCTGGTAATGATACAAAATTATTAGTTCCATTAAATGATCTTCCTTTACCAAATTTCCCATCAGAAATAGTTGATCCTGTAGAAGTACCGTTTAAAGAAGTTGTTTTTCTGTTACATACATCCTCACCTCCACTACAGCTATTATCTACATTTTCATCCATAGGGTAGTAAGCAACTATATCTTCAACCGTAGGATCATAGAGGTAATCTTGGTTAAAAGTCTCTATTTCAGATTCGCTCCCCCCATTCCAACTACTCCATGTATTACCGTCATTGCTAATCCTATATCTAAACTCAATATCACCAGCTTGATAATTGGATAATATTTCGGAGGTAGTCAAAGAACGAGAATATATCTGAACCGCATCTATAATTCCAGATATACCCGATCCAATATAAAGAATTCCTGAGTTTGCTTGCTCAAAATCTGTAGTATCACTTGTTGTTCCTACTAAAACACCATCCATATATAGACTTAAGGTTGAACCATTTTTTGAGTAGACAATATTGTGATAATCGGAATCAGTATAAGGAACTTGCAAACAGATATCATCATATCTTCCATCATACCGACAAGCTTTTAAATATTTATTTTCTAAAAAAATATAATATGGATACGCACCAACTTCAGCTTCATGTGTCTTGAAGACAATTGCCTGAGGAGTACTAAAATCATATCTTCCAGTTTTGAGCCATAAGGATACTGAAAAATCACCTAAACTATTTAATCCTGAATTACTTGGGACTGCAACATAATCATTACTACCATCAAACATTAATGCGCCCTGACCCCATCTCCTATTATCATATGTCCACCCTGTACCTACAGCAACATCTTGCCCTGTTGTTGTCATATTGGTTAAAGTTCCGTTACAAGATGATCCACATGAACCTCCACTAACAGCAGTAGTACCGCTAGTTTCATTAAAGTTCCACTGAGCAACCAATCCTGTAGTGCTATATGGTGTCTCTCCATCACCAGTACTAGATCCATTCTCGATCCAAGACAAAGATTCAATATTGGAAGAATTTCCCATATTTATTTCTGAAGACTTATATCCACCGAAATATTTTTCCAATCCAGATATATATGACCTCATTATTTCACTCTTACTTCTTGCAATACTAGAAACACCTACTTCATCAATATATCCTAAGAAATATTGAGAATCTAAATCACCAGCCCTACCAATAACTAAGGGAGTAGAATCAGTAGTCATCGCAACATTACAAGTTCCTGATGTACAAGATGTATTTTGTAATACACCATCAATATATATTTTAACCTGACTAGAATCATACGTTGCAACAACATTTTGCCATTCATTTAATTTGATAGGACTATTGGATGTTCCAGCTATATGTGTAGTTCCAGATCCTATAAAGAAGAATTCTATGTTTGCACCTGTAAGCCTTAAACAGTAATTATATTGAGAGACATTTCTTTTACAAACAATTGTTTGTAAATCTAATAACCTATTAGGTTTAATCCAAGCTTCTAATGTTACAGCACTAGTCAAATCTAAAGTGTTTGAATCAGGTATTGTAATATAATCAGTCCCTCCAAATTCTCTAAAGCCATTTATTTTACCTTCTCTAAAATTGGTTCCTGTGGGTGTACCATTATTACCATTACTACTGCTATCTAACAAGTAAGCACCACTACCAGACTCTTCCTCTAAATTCCAATACCCAACAGTATTGCTATCTATCGAACTACCATTTGGTTGTTTAATTTCAACTCTAGCCCCATCAAAACTTTCAGTTCTATCAAAAATACCTCCATCAAATTCATTCTTCGTATCATGAACTATGCTAGGATCTATTCTAATTGGAAAAACCCTCTCCGAAGATAGTAACCATTCTAAATCAACAATAACCGATATCTTATAGATATCTTCATCTTTTGTTTCGTCTATTTTCAAATCTACATCAAATGTTTTTACTCCTCTATCATCAACAGCAAAGCTTGGTAAAAAGTGTGACAAATATCTATCTTTTTCGTCTACAAAATAGTAAGCAACAGTAGATTTACCATTAACTGTATACCAACCTTTCTTCAAACGAACACCTTCATCAAGCTTAAGATCAAAATAGAATTCGTTTAAAGGTAATTTACATTTATTAATATCTTCTAGACACTCCTTGTTAAACGAACTCAAATCTCTAAGTACAATCTCTTCCTTCAATCCAACTCCTGGAAGAATTTGATACTCCAAATCAATACCTTCATCAACATTAGGATTGATTATTGTTTCTTTGGAAATTATTTGATCACCCTCAGATTTGCCTATTTCTCGACCCATTTCTACAAGCTCTGTATTTGTTCGAATTTCTTCTGTACCTAAAATTTCAGCAACTGTTTGGATTCTTTCATCCAATCCGCCTGTTTTTTCACGGATAGTTTCACCTACTTTAACTCCAGTAAGAGACATTTCTACGCCTAGATTATCCTTAGGTGCTATGCTATCAAAAATCTTTTTAAAAAATCCAACGTTTTCATCATTGAAAGGATTATCTACTGTTGATTTTGATTCAAACCTTACCCATTGTTTTGACGTATCTTCTTTTTGACCAAAACTAACATTAAACTTAGGATTTATATTTGCATATAGAGCATTTTCATTAGATCCAGCTACAAAAATATCATCATTAGGTTTAATTCTAAATATCAAAAAAGCAACAAAAGAGAGTATTAATAGTCCTGTAATACTAAATCCTATGTAATATTTTTTTCTGTTTTTTTTGAAACTTTTTTTTAGTTGTTTAAGAAGTTCTAGAATTGTTTTTTTGTACTTCTTAAGGGCAGTTAAGATCATGGTAAATATTAACAAAAGGATGAATATAATGAAAGTCTTATAATTAAGAAACGGACTATTTACTACAACTTTCTATCATATACAAACTTGATATCTCCTATTCTTACATAATTGTCATTGCTTGATGACATTCTAACAACTAATACACAAACTTCACCAGCAACATTACAGTCAGATAGTGTACTTCCAGATATAGAAGATGTTGTCCATGTCCCAGCTACACTTGATACTAAATCTTCAGAACTACCATCTACTGTTGCTGTGGTTTCTTCATATATATATAAGTCTACCTTGTTAGACGCTGTTGATGTTGATTCAGTTGCATAATTTAAAGTTACTCCACCACTACCCCAACCATCAAAGTCAGAAGGTAATGTA
>CALLXA010000038.1 GCA_938015795.1 uncultured bacterium
TTTGCTTTAGATAAAGATTAAGATCAATATTCCAACAATTATTCTGTAAATACCAAATACTGTAAGCCAATTTTTTTTCTTGTACTTTCTAACTACAATCAAAGCTAAATATCCAACGACAAATGATATTAGGATAACTGGAAGCATTTTTGTTACAGATAGTAAGCTAGTATCAATGGAAAGATTATCAGTATTTAAAATTGTTTTACCAATTTCTAATATTGATGCTCCTAGCAAAACAGGTATTCCAAGTATAAAGCTGTATTCAAATGCAGTGTATTTATCTAATCCAGAGAACATTCCAGCTATTGTTGTAATACCAGATCTTGATGTACCAGGTATTAGCGCAAATGCTTGTGCAATACCCATGATAATTGATTGTTTCCAAGTAATATTCTCAATTGAGATATCTTTACTGTCTTTTGTTTTATTCTTTTTTTGCTCAAATACGATCATTGCAATACCCCAAACGATTAGTGATACGGCTATGATCCAAGTGGCTCTTAATTTTTCCTCTATTATATTTTCGAAAAGAATACCAGTTATTCCTGCTGGAATACTGGATACTATGATTTTAAGATAAAGAGAGAGTTTTTCATTTGAAAGAATTTTTGTAAAAAGTAACTTTCTTAAGAATACGATAATTGCCAATGAGGTACCTAGATGAAGAATAGTTAACATTAAAGTAGAAAGCTCTGTATTCCAAACTTTAGAAATTAATATCAAGTGAGCACTACTTGAAACAGGTAAAAGTTCAGTAACTCCTTGGATAACAGAGAGTATTACAAGTTCTATAGTTTCCATCTTTTTTACTTCTTAATTATTATATATTTATGGTAATATTGACTATCATGAAATTGAAAAAAACTATTCAAACATTAATAATATCAATATTTATAACCATATTAAGCGTAAGTAGCTCCTATGCTACTGAACCTACATTCAAATTCTATCCTGAAGGAGGTACAGTTGCAAACAAAAATGAAGGCTTTATTGTTGATGTTTTAATTGATTCTGCTGGTGAAAAGCTAAGTTCAGCAAGATTTGTTGTTACCTTTGATCCTAGAATTATAAAGATAAAGAAAGCAGAAAGAAATAACTCTCTCTTCGAACAGTGGCCAAGTGATGAAAGTAGTTTAGATAATGAAAGTGGTGTGGTTATGCTTACTGGTTTCACACAATCAGGCACATCAGATCTATATATTACAGGTGATTCTCCTGATGTCATGGCAAGGCTATCATTTGAAGTAGTAAAGGAGGGGACAGTTACATTGGATTGGGAATTCTCTGGAAGCAATGATACTTTCAAAACTGTAATGTTAAAAGATGGAAGTCCACCTCAAAATATATTGAATATAAAACCAAATTCTGCAAGTTTTCAAATAGGGAAGGTTATCTATGACCCTTCTAAGATAGATGCGGGTTTCTCTATAGATAAATATATTTTAAGTACAGGTCTTGTTCTAATACTCTTTGGAGGTTTATTACTATTCTCGAAACCAGAAAAACTAAAAAAAGGTAGAGGTACTATAGTTTTAGATTCTTAAGTATGAAAGTTGCTTTAGTAACAGAATCACTATGGGGGATGGGAGGAGCAAACAGAGTTTTGGAACACTTTTGTGAAATATATTCTCAGGCAGACATTTATTCAATATTTGGAAACAAAAAATCAATCTCAAAAAAGATATCAGAACATAGTATTACTTTTTCAATATTAAATAGATTGCCTTTTGTAAGAAAAATATATAGATATACATATTTCTTATGGCCATTTGTTGTAGAAAACTTTAATTTAAGCAAATATGACCTTGTCATATCATCAAGCTCCTGTGTGGCTCATGGTGTAATAACTGATTTACATACAAAACATATCTGTTACCTTCACTCACCTATGAGATATGCATGGGATCTGAGTAATCTATATTTCAAAAAAGGGAACTTCTCTTTCTGGAAACGTTTAGTTATACCTATCTTCCTAAACTATTTAAGAATTTGGGATGTAATAGCTTCTCAAAGACCAAATGTTTTGATTAGTAATTCAAACTTTGTAAAAAAAAGAGTTCAAAAATATTGGGGCAGGGAAGTTGATTTTGTTTTAAATCCACCAGTAAAACTATTCAAAGAAGTTGTTAAGAAAGAAAGAAAAAACTACTTTGTAGCTGGTGCTCCATTTGAATTTAACAAAAGAGGAGACTTTTTACTTGATAGAGCAGTTGAATTGAAATTTAATCTCAAATTAATAGGTACAGGATCGCTATTTAAAAAGTTTAGAAAGAAATATAACAAATATACCAATATAGAGTTTCTAGGATATGTAAGTGAAAAAGAAAAAATGGAGATATTCTCAAATGCTAAAGGTTTTTTAATGGCAGGAATAGAAGATTTTGGGATATTTCCAATTGAAGCTATGTCTTGTGGAACACCCATTCTTGTTGCAAATACAGGCAGTGTTTCTGAATACATATTAGAAGGTCAGAATGGACTTTCTTTTAAATATGATAATAAAGAATCGTTCGAAATTAGTATGAAGAAATTTAATAAAAAGAAATGGGACTATTTGAAAATATCCAAAACGGTATCTCGATTTAATGAAAAGAATTTTAGAGAAAAATTTGAAGAAATAGTGAAAGAATGATTTAATATTCTTTCATTTTAATTATATATTTAAGCAATGAACAATACGTTTTCAAAAAATATAAAAGCATTTATTTTTGATGTAGATAATACTCTTGTCGATACCACAGAACTTTTTATCAAAACATATGGAGAATTTAAAAAATTGCTCAAAGATGTTTATGGAAGTGAAGAAAAAGCTGATGAGATATTTGATGAATTACATGAAGAGATGTACAAAGATGATGGTAAATACAAGAAAACTGTAGATATGAGATATATTGCTCAAGATTTTGTTTCGAACATATCTAAAAGAGATGAGTTGAAATTTGAAGATGAGATAGCACTAGCTTCGTGTTTGATGAGCATATATTCTGTAGTACCTAGATGTTTAGATAATGCGACAAAAGTTTTAGAATTAATATATTTCAAAGGTTTTAAGATAGCATTTTGGACGCACAGTGGAGAAGAATGGGGGAGATTAAAATTTGAAGGTATCCTTTCTAATACAAATATACCTTTGGAAAATGTATATCTTAGTACGATACCGCTTGATGAAGATAAAGAGTTTAGTAGTTTGAACAGAGTAATGTCCGAGATGGGGGTTGGTACAAAAGAGGTTGTAGTTGTGGGAGATAATTTTGTTAGTGACATTCTTTCATCTGTAAAGGCTGGTGTTGAAAATGTAGTTTGGTTTAAAAATGGAACTCCTAGAGGATTTTCCTACAAAGATGATACATTGGAATTAGAAGATGAAGATGTTGATATGAGA
>CALLXA010000039.1 GCA_938015795.1 uncultured bacterium
CAAGACTAATGGAATTGATTATAGAAGCGTAGTTCAGGGATATTATACAAAACATATAAATCAACACTTAGGTAGAGAGAAAATAAATAGGACAAGGATATAAAGATTGGTGTGACACATTTTCTGGTATGGAACTTAAAAATAAAGTTACACTAATACTTCTTCTTTATAGAGATTCCTTTCAGTAGTTTCTCTATTTTTGAAATTATAAAATAATTAAAAACAGATATTATAGAACCCAATATTATTGCCCCTATTCCCCACTCTATAATTCCAGGTAAAAACAATGTATTAAATGCATATGCAATATTCTCTTTTGTAAATACAAATCTAATATTCTCAAAATTAGGAAGTCCGACAAAAAACAAAAGAAACACATAATGAAGATAATATGATATTACGGATATTAAATAAGCAAGGATGGTAGCTAGTAATAGTGTTTTTAAAGTATATAAAGATTTTTTCTTAAGAAGGTAGAGTACATAAGTACTAAGTATGTACCAAGGTAACAGCATGTATATAAAAAGAGGCACTAAAAGAAATGGATTATTACTATTACCGAATATTCTACTAAAGAGTGGAGATATTGTATTTTGATAATGAAAGTCAAGAACTCCAAAGACAAAAGATATTAAAAGAAGTGTTAAAATTTCTTTTCTTTTTAAATTCATGACAAGATTGTATCATATCTGTGAAAATGGTGGGCGATATAGGATTCGAACCTATGACCCTCTCGGTGTAAACGAGATGCTCTAACCAGCTGAGCTAATCGCCCTAAAAGTTTCAGTATTATATCATCACTACTTACTTAATGGCAAAACTATCTTTCTCTTTTATATTCTGGATGTTCTTTTAAATATTTTAAGTTTAAAGGATCAATCCATTTCTTTATATGTAAGATATACTCTTGAACAATTTTTACAACTATCGAAATTATTAATATAAAGATAATCTTTTCAACAGATATTGATGGAAGTATAAATATGAAAAGAAGAAAAAAATATTCTATTATATTGGGAAAATAAAAGAAGTATTTTTCTTTTTTAGTATAAAAATAGAGTATATCTCCTACCAACCTTATAAAGAAAAGTAATACAAATATCCAAGCATACGGCCACGAAAAGATATATGCAGTAAAGACAAAATATACACGAGAGAATAGATCTAGAACCTTATCTATATTCTGATACTCATCGTAAGAATTCATAAATCTCAAAGCAAAAGCATAATCTGCAGTATCTAAAACAAAACAAACAATCCAACCTAATAACGGATCGATGAAAAAGAAGACCAAAGAAAAAATTCTAATCAAAACAACTATATAGTAAATAATCTTGAAGAAATTCTTACTTTTCATTCTAAATAATCATAATAAATCTGCCGAGAACAGGACTTGAACCTGCACGAGAGTATTAATCCCACTACCACCTCAAGGTAGCGTGTCTGCCAATTCCACCACCTCGGCTAATATAGAGGTATTTTAACAAATTTATAAACTTTTATCTAACGCATAAAAGGAGAACCCTTCTCCCAATCAGGTTTTCTATATTTAGAAACTTTATCTTCACCTATTCTATCTTGAAGAAATTTACTGTTACTATATCCATAATTTATTAATAAAGGACCAACTACAAATTTACCCAAAGGTGATACATCATCAGCTATCACCAAGAAAACACCAGCCCCAAAACATTGAACATAGAAAATTTGTTTTTGAGCATTACAAGTTTCTTTACCTACTTGTTGTAATAATTCATTCCAACTACTGAAACCTCTAAAAAAACCAGTTTTTCTTTTTACTTCATCAAAACTCTCTTCATTCTGAATAACTTCATCAACCTGATCAAAAGCTTCTGAAGCATCTTCTTCATCAACATCAATTCCTTGAAACTGAGCCTCTTCTACAAAGCCTTTTTCAATTCCAAGACTATCTCCCAATCTTTCACAAAATCTCTCAAAGTAATCCATTTTTTATATATTTATAAATTTAATTATCACTATCTAACATTTTCAATAAATCAACAACATTTTTTGCACCCTCTTCATCAGCCATAAGATCGGCTAAAGCTTTTAACATCTTCCAAAAATCCTTAGGATTTGAAATTGAAAAGAATTCACACAATGGTTCTTCTCTACCAGGAAGTATTAATTTAATATTAGCAGGGCCTTCATCCTCGATCTTCTTTATAATTTCAGGTCTTTTTTTAAGATTCAAGAAGCTTGAAACTCCACTCATTATATCCATAATCAAATCCTTAACAGGAATATAATCGATCTCAGTACTCTTTATATCCCTAATCTGAGACCAAGATATTTCAATTTTATCAGGACCTCCATTATGAGCATGAGCAATTTCATCCTTCCACTCCCCTTTAGAATCCTTTTTCTTAATAGTTTTAGTTTCATACATGTTATTACCAGGATTGGAAACTTCAATACCATCAGAAGTAATTCTAATTGATTGTCTACGATCTCTACTACCCCTTAGATGCCAGAAATTTGTCCAAAATCCTCTAAACATTTCCAAAGCCTCTTCAACATCTTCAAAACCAATATCTCTTAACTTCCCCTTTATTTTATCTATCTCATCTTGAGATAATTGTACAGCTACAGATTCACCTCCAAAAACATTTTTCAATGTACCTTGAAGTCTTAAAGTACCCTTAAATGTTCTCGCTCTCTGAGAAGCATCAAAAGCTGAATGCATAAAGGAGGCTGCTAACATAGCTATTTGATACCTGTCATTTACATCCATCAAAGGCACAATCTCTTGAATATTTGTCACTTCTAAAAATCTTTTTAAGACACCTGTTCTATCGAGCCTTTCGTTTTCAAATGCTAATTTCAATGCATCAATCATATCTACCCAAGTTCTAGCCATACTCTCTTTTATATTCTGCTCCTGCTTATATACATCCATTCTTAAAGCTGAATCCTCTGAAAACCATGTACTAGTGACCGTGTTAAGAGATTGATCATCCCCTGTTAATAACTTTGTCCATATATACCATTGGAGATATCTTTGTTTAAAAACCATATCCTGTTCATTATCAAAAGACATTAACCTGTCTACCTCACTACCATATTTAATCGTAACTTTTGAAGGTAAAAAGAAAAGCGTTCTTAATTTATCATTCAAAGGATTTTTATTTATTTTATCATCTTCAACCCATTCAAAAAGGGTTGGACTAGCCAAGATACCAAAAATTCTTTCAACCAAATTATCCGTATCTATCTTAAGAGTATAGTTTTCATTATCATCCTTTTCGAAATTCAAGCCCAAAGCCTTCACAGCACGAACTAACTCTTCAGTCCAATTATCAGAAGATATTTTATAAAAACCATTATCAAGTTCCAATGCAAATGTTGAATTCAAATCTTCAACGAATCTACCATATCTTCTTAAATATTCATTTAACAGCTTGAGCCCTATAGATGGATCATCTTTTTGCAGGTTAGTAGATATTTCAATTGGTCTCTTAT
>CALLXA010000040.1 GCA_938015795.1 uncultured bacterium
CCCTCCTTAGTGCCTCTGTAATTGCCAAAACAGCTTCATCTTGCCCAATCACTCTGTTTCTAATATTATCTTCTAATTTTCTTAACTTGTTGCTCTCATTTTCATCTATATCTGTGACATTGATATTCTTTTGAAGAGAAATAGTTTTAGCAACATGCTCTGTAGTTATCTTGTTAACACCATTAGCTTGCGCCCAAGAACAGGTAGCCTCTATTGTTTGAACAGAACTACTAGGTAATTTTCTGTCCTTAATATATCTCTTAGATAATTCAACAGCTGCAGAAAGAGCAGGAAAAGTTATAAAACAATTAAAATTCTTCTCCAACTCAGGAATCTTAGTCTCCAATATTCTTAAAGTATCAGTAGTACTTACCTCTTGAACCTCAATATTGCTAAAACTCTGCCTTAAAGATTCATTACTATACAAATATTTCTTGTAATCAGAATAATTGATAGTACCAACGATGGGGAATTTACTATCCAGAATATATGGAAGAAGAATACCTGCAATTGAATGCTTAGACTCCTCTGCTTTCGCTGGAATAATCTCTTGAATCTCATCTATATACAATATTGTATTGCCTGCATTTTCAAGCTCCTTCATTGCTTTCATAACCAACTCTTCCATATTACCAGACTTAAGAGATTCAGCAATTAACCCATTAAGATCTAATTGGATAATTCGCTTATCCTTCAACTGTACAGGAACTTGACCAGAATTAATCCTCTGTGCAACACCAAGAATTAAACTAGATTTACCAACACCAGCCTCCCCTATAAGTAAAGCATTCTTGTTTGTAATTTTACCCAATATAGAAACCAAATTATCAATCTCATCATCATGCCCAATACCAAAAATATCTCTAGAATTAGAAACCTTTTCATTTAAATCTTTACTAAAATGACCAAGAACAAAGGTATAACCATAAATCCATTGACCAGCAATACCACCCTTCTTGTAATATGGAACATTATGATCCAATATATTTGCTCTCATCCTCTTACGCTCCATGTAGTTATTGTAAATCACAACCTCCCTCATTAAATCAATACTAATATTGTTCTTTTGTAAAAACTTTTGAAACACAGGAAATATTCGAGTAATAGCAAGAAAAATGTGTTTAGGGTCGAGCTGACTACTCTCCGTTAGCAAAGCCTCTTCCAAAGAATATGTCAAAATACTTCTTAAAGAAGTAGCCTTATAATTAGGAACGGTTTTCTCATTAATTTCTTTCTCACTATCTAAAATACTCAAATCTAACTCCAAGCCTACTCTCCTTAAGACTTGTTTAACAAAATAGTCATTCTCTAAAATCTCTTTATACATATCCAAAACTTTAACTTCTCCATCATAACTAAAATCACAAAGAAGTTTTAAAGTCTCTTCTGAAGCAAATGAAATAGTTTGAAAATGAGCATACCTTCCAAACTTAAAACCAGTAGCCTTTATCTCATCAATATCCTTTTCTGGAATAACTTTTGCCAATGGAAGCCGTATGGGATGACTCTTCTCTTCGTAAAAATCATGCCAAAGAATTATTACACCTAATACGGAAAAACCAAAAAACAAATTAACCCACTTACTAACCAACAAATCTAAAACAACAGGGAAATTATCCAATAAACCTGAAAATTTCAGTACAAAACCAAAAGCAATTAAAACACCAGGAACAACTAAAAGATTCGCAACAATCCTCTTGACGTTATTAAACTTATTGTACCTAATAAAATTGGTTAAAACATTAGTAAGCTGAGGAGTTGTAATCGTAAAAAAATGATCTCTAGTCAAAAGGAAAGTAGATTCATTCTCATTAACAAGAATAGGATGAGAATCTTCAATAAGACCGAATTCATTACTATCTTTTTTATGATAACCACACAATGTTTTCTGTTTTGCTCCAAAATCTACAGCCATATTAGTTAAGTAAAGAAGTAATTATAAATACCACAGTACCAATAGGTAAAAATATCCAAAATATAATAACAATAAGATACATTAATATTGCAGTTAAAAATGCCAGAAAAGCAATCGGAAGATAAAGAACCTTCATAACAATACCAAACAAATAACCAATTGCAGAATAATCTCTATGCCAAGGCATGAAAAAATGATTCAATAACAAAGAAAAAGATAGATAATCATCAACAACAATAGTTAAACGTTTTAATCTTTTAAGATGCCAAATAAACATTCTTACATACCACCACTTCAAAAAGTCCTGAAAAGAATACATAAATATCAAAGGAAGAGGGTCTATTTTTGACTCTGTAAGAAGCTGTTGCCCTGAACTATTTGTTATTAAATTTTTCGAATCCATAATCATCTAAAGTTTATGTTAAGTTCGTATAAACTTCAAGACTATTATAGTTTCAAGCCATGTTTTTAATATTCTATAAGATACATGGTAAAATGAATTTGATATGAATATCTATCAGAAAACAATAAAAAACAACGGATATATAACAGCTCTTGCCCCTATGGAGGACGTTACGGATACTGTTTTTCGACAAATGCTATGCAAAATTGGACGACCAGATCTTTTCTATACCGAATTTATGAATGTTGATGGCTTCTGCTCCAATGGACGAGAAGCAGTTATTCATAGGTTAAAGTTTGAAAAATTAGAACAACCAGTAATCGTCCAGCTTTGGGGCTTAAATCCTCTTAATTTTCGAGAAACTATTAAATATGTTAAAACTTTGAAGCCAAGTGGAATTGATATTAACATGGGTTGTTCTGTGAAAAATGTGCTTTCTCATGGTGCTGGATCAGGATTAATTCAAACCCCTACTCTAGCAAAAGATATAATAGATATTGTAAAAGATTCGGCTGGAAATATTCCCGTAAGTGTAAAAACTCGATTAGGTTATGACTCTGTAATAACAGAAGAATGGATATCATTTCTTCTAGAACAAAAACTAGATGCCCTAACTGTACATGGCAGAATAGCAAAAGAAGGTTATAGCTCACCATCTAACTGGAATGAAATGTCTAAAGTTGTCGAATTAAGAGATAAAATATCCCCAAATACTATTATTATTGGTAATGGAGATATTAAATCTTTGCAACAAGGAATCGAACTTATTAAGAAATATAACTTAGATGGATTCATGGTTGGTAGAGGAATTATGTCAAACCCTTGGTTGTTTTCTAAAAATATTAATGAAATATCTTTAAAACAAAGATTCCAGGCTCTTTATGATCACATATGTCTTTTTGAAAAAACTTGGGAAGGTAAAAAACCATTATATAGCCAAAGAAAATATATAAAGATGTATTTAAATGATTTTGAAGGTGTAAATGATATTCGTAAGAAATTAATGATGTGTAACAATATTAATGAAATGAAAGATCTCATTCTCCAACAAATATCTTAAATAAAAAATCCCATTTGTGTTAAAATATACCT
>CALLXA010000041.1 GCA_938015795.1 uncultured bacterium
TTTGTTGGTATGATTAGTGCAGTTCCTCATGGTTGTCATATAGGAGATTACTCCTCTCTTTCTTCTGGAGTTAGTTTGGCTGGTGAAGTTCATGTAGGTGAATTTACATTTTTAGGTGTAGGCTCTACAGTATCTCATTGTAAAGAAATTGGTAATAACGTGATTATTGGTGCTGGAAGTGTAGTGGTTAAGGATATTCCAGATAATGTAGTGGCTTACGGTGTACCTGCAAGAGTTATGCGTAGCAGGGAATTAGGGGAGAAATATCTTTAATAGGTATACTTGTTTAAATATCTTGTAAATTATAATATTGAATCTTGAAATAACTTGTATATTAATATTATGACAGAAGAAGTGTGTTTAGATTTAGCTCAGGAAATTAAATCACCTAGAGAAGAGAATTCTCCCATAAGAGAGCTTTTAGATGAGTATCCTGTTGAGGGATTTCCAAGTGTAAGAGAGTATCTTTTAGATAAACCACCAACAAGGGCTGCTGGTTTTTGTAAAGAACATCCAGAAATTCTTGTACCATATGCATTTGAATTGTTAGATGATGAGAAAAATAATGAGAAGAGGCAGTATTTGTATGATATGTTTTATTATGGAAATATGGAAATTGATACAGATGATTTAATTCTTTATATTCGTAAGATTTTGGATAAAGGTATTCCTTTGGAGGAGTGCAAAATTTTATCTCATGATCTTTTAGAAATTAAAAAAAAAGCTGATCTTGATATAGGAATGGCTGGGGAACTTCCTAGGGCTTCATCTCTTTTTGTTAAATTCTATTCAAAATCTGTTGTATTGCTTGCAAGTAAAATTAATAGAAATCTAGAATAAGATTATGCCGTTACAAATAATAAACAAATTAGTATGGATAGATCTCGAAATGACAGGTCTAGACATAAGAAAAGATAGAATAATTCAAATAGCTATATTGATAACAGATATTAATTTGAATATCCTTGATGAAAATGGATTTGTAGCATATGCAAATATTACTCAAGAAGATATCAGTAATATGAAGGATATTGTTAAGGATATGCATAGTAAAAATGGTGTTATAGATAAATGCTTGAATTCGGAATTAAGTATTGATGATTTAGATAAAGGTGCTGTAGAGTATATTTCTAAATTTGTATCTCCAAAAGAATCACCATTGTGTGGTAGTAGTATTGCAACTGATCGTATGTTCATAGAATATAATATGCCTTTGTTAAAAGATTTCCTCCATTACAGAAATATTGATGTATCAACTGTAAAACAATTAATAACTATGTGGTTGGATGAAACATATTTAAAAGAAATAGATACTCATGATGCTTTAGATGATATTAAAGAGAGTATCAAAGAATTACGTTTGTATAAGGAAAGAATTTTTAAAATTTAAATATGAAATTAAACAAACTTACAAAAGAAGAAAGTGAAATTATCATAAATAAAAAGACAGAAGCACCTTTTACAGGAGAATATGATAAGTTTTTTGAAGAAGGAATATATGTATGTAGACAGTGTGGTAATAAGCTGTATGATTCAAAATCAAAATTTGATGCTGGATGTGGATGGCCAGCATTTGATGAAATGTATCCTAATTCTGTTGAGGAAGTTTTAGATAAGGATGGATCTAGAACAGAGATTGTTTGTAGTCAGTGTAAGGGACATTTAGGACATATATTTAAAGGTGAGAAATTTACTTTAAAAGATACTCGACATTGTGTAAATTCTTTAAGTATTAAATTTTTTCCTAACAAGAATTAGTCTTTAAGTAATATTTTCTTCTTTATTATTATGTTTACCTATTTGAAGATATTTTATTAAATATCTATCAAAAAATTCTTTTAATTTTGTATTTTTAATATTTTTTGATTTAACTTCTAAATCATCTAAATCTTTTGAATTAGAAATGTTTGTTAAAATTTGATAATCCTCCTTTATTAAACCATTCTTTTTACCAATCACTTTCGCGATTTCTACAACCTCTTTAATATACTCCTTTAGAGCTTCTTTTGAATTGAATTTTTCATATTTGTATAATCCCCTTAAGTTTTTTAAAGGTAATTTTTTTGTAGGTATATTTTTAAAAATATCGTTTAAAAGAACTTCAATACCAAATCTAACAGTACTCATTTTTTCTAAGTAAGGTAACAAATCTTCTCTGTAGTATACTCTTTGACCTGTTAATTCAGATGCTAAATTTTTTGTATTTTCGTTGTAAGGATTTAGTAAATATCCCATTACAATTCGATAGTTTTCTTCTAATATTGGTTTGAGTAATGTTTCTATATGTATATTTGAAAGATTTGTAAAATCAGCATCTAAGAACATAATTAATTCGCTATTTGTCTTTTTTATACCTTCAACCATTGCATATCCTTTTCCTTTGTTTTCTTTTAAATCAACAAGTATTATCTTATTTTTAAAACCTTTTAATATATCCAATGTCTTATCTTTAGATCCATCATTTATACATATAATTTCTTTGAAATATTTACTTAACAAGAGTGCCTTAACTACACTTTCTATTGTTTTTTCCTCGTTATATGCTGGTACTATTACTGAGATGGTTTTGTTTTTAAGATCCATATGGTGTAATTTTAACATATATTGTTAGATCTTTTATGCTTTGTTTAATATTCTTAAAAAGTTTTAGATATAATTTTAGTATTGTTTAAACAACATTTATTATTGATGTATAACATATCAACTTACAAATTATCTTTCTTGAGAGGTACTCAAGAATTTGTTTTGAAAGAATTACAAAACAAGTTTCCAAAAGTAGAAATTAAAAGTAAAAATAACAATGAAATTGTTTTTGAATCTTCTTGTGAAGAAATTGAAGCTTTTAAAAATTTGTACTCTCCAACACAAATTGAAAATGAAAAAAGTATAATACTAAACCTCTCCAAAAGAGAATGGAGAAAAGAATATGTATCTGCAGGTATTAATCCTTCGTTAGCATATATTATTTGTGATATAGCTGAATTAAGATCCGAAGATATTGTTTACGATCCATTTTGTGGTGCAAGTATATTACCAATTACAGCTTTGAAGTATTTCAATGTTAAACGAGTTATATGTTCGGATATAAGTAGTAAAGCTATTGCTAAAAGTAAGGTTAATTTTGAAACTGTAGATATTCCTGAGGAGAAATATATGATATTTAAAAGTGATATAAAAGATGTTACTTTGAGCAAGAAGAATGTAGATGTAATAATCAGTAATCTTCCTTTTGGTATTAGAGTTGGTAGTCATGATGAAAATCTACTTAGTTATGTTTCTTTGAGAAATATAGCAGAGAAAATACTTCGAACTAAAGGTAAGTTAGTGCTTTTGACTCAAGAGAAGAAGTTAATAAGGGAGGTTTTCGGAAAAGAGCATTGGAAAGTAAAAAGTATGGCTAGAGTAAATGCTGGAGGTTTGTTACCAGAAGTTTTTGTAATAAAAAGAATTTTAAAATAGTATTAATATTTTCTACTATCATATGCCCAATGTAAGAGGGCTTGTCTTTGTTTTTTCCTACAACTTAAATCTCCTTTTTTACAATTCTTTTTTAATTGAGATACATGTCTTTTAAATGCTTTCCATCTCTTAATCTGTCTTTCATCCTCTGGTGGTATTCTTCTACCCATATAATATCTACAATACCATTGGAACCATCCCCTTGGATCTTCATGATATATCCATCTCTTTTCTTTCCAATATTGTAATGGTTTACTTGCATCTACTTTAAAGAAATTAATTTCAGGATTAGATTTCTCAGGGGAGAGTTTTGCATTTTTAAACCAATCTTTAGGAAATTCATTTTTACAATCTGTCATATATTTACCACCAAATACTCCTAATTCAAGCATTTCTTTTGGTGTTAATTCAGGTTTGAATTCAGGATCAAAGTTTTTACCTATTGGTTCTATTAAAGAATATGTATATCCTTTTTGCATTTTGTCATTTACAACAACTTTTTTCATATATATTTAAATCTATCATCAAAAAATAATTTTATCTATATTGTATAGCTCTCATTTTCTAAATTCGGTATTTTGATTTCTGGTATAATAGGAAAATGAAAGAAATTGAAAAACAAATTAGTATAAAAGAACTTAAAGATATGTCCACGAAGATGTTTGGAAACTTAGTTAAAGCTGTGGTAGATGTTGAAAAGGAATTGTTAATAGTAGATGCTGAATTACATTCAGATGAAGAGGCCTATCTACTTGGTCGAGGTTCCAAGCAAGAAAACATTTGGGGTATAAATATATATCCTGATTTGGATGTTGACAATCGAATAGAGTTTGATTCAATGATAAATTTGAGACCTTCACAGAATAATAATTCTAGAGGTGTTGATAATGAAAATATTAGAAAGCAAATTTTAGATATCGTTAATTCGAAAATAAATAATGAATAACCTACAGCACAAAAAACAGTCTGAAGGGATTTGGCAGAGTAAATGTTTTTTTGAACAGATGGCGAATATCGGTAGTGAAGTATATAGAGCTATTAATTGGAGAAATAAAGGTAATGAAGAATATTCTCAAATAGCATTTTTAAGATCTTTAGAGCTTTTTGATTTATCTAAAGAATCAAAGTTAACGATATCTCAGTTTAGAGAACTAACAAGAATGAGAGAGATTTGGGTCGATTTTTTCAAGTATGATAATCAATATAACTCTACTGAAGATCAAATAAACAAGTATTTCATGTATTCAACATTAGCTTTCAAAAATATGAAAAAAGAGAATTAAGTATTTGTTTGTATATAAATTTAATAAACATAGTATGAAGAAAAAATATATACTCATTTTAGTCCTGTTAGTTATTTTTATTGTTTTAGGAATATTTCTTGTAAACAACAAAGAAAATATTTTTAAGAAAGAGAGTGATAAGAAGGAAATTTCAAATAGTGAAGAAGAACTAAATTACTTGTTAGATGGTTTTCCAATTAAAGAAGTTCCTTTGTATGAGTTAGATGAAATAAGTTCTTGCAAATTTTATATCAATTTTGATCCAAAAAATATATCTACTTTTGGTGATAAAGACTTTGTTTACTACAATGTAGTTTTGTATACAAAAGCTTCTAAAGAAAAATTCTTAGAATATTACAAAAACCTTTTTGATGAAGAAATTATAGAAGAATATCCAATCCCAGATATGGTGAAAGGAACAATTGGTAAATACAGAGTAACTGCAGCTCATTACGGATATGATGATACTGGATATATACAGGTATATTTACCACAAAATGAATTTACAAAAACTAATAGATATTTTGATGATTTTCCAAATCTTTTTGATGAGAAAGATAGTATGTTTGTAGAGCATGAAAATTCATATGGTTTGCTTAATCAAGTAGGTGGACAAACAGAATATACAAAATATTTCACAGTAATAGATAGTGGGGATATGAATGATGATGGTATTGATGATGTAGATGAGTTTAAAGTTCTTGTAGAGAAATATGAAGGTATGTATAAGGGTAAAGAGAATTATAACTATGATGTAGAAAATCATTTGATGAGTTGGGATGAGGATGGTTATGAGGTTAGAATTAGTTTTACAGAGGATCATGGTAGGATATATTTAAATATTAGGGGAAGTATGGGGGAATAATTGGTTGTTAGTATTACAATTATTATGTATGAAATAATTGAGAAAGCATTAAATGAGTTTGATTCTTTTTTAAAGAGTAGTGATTGGTATGGTAGAGAGAATGAGGTTGTTAATGTTTTTGCTCATAGATTTTTAGCAAAGTATATAGGTGAAGAACCGTTAATATCTTTAGAACAAATAGGGATAGAGGTTGCTGTTAAACAATTGCCTTCTATAAATGGTAAGGAATTAGTAAGAAAAGATCTCGTTATATGGAAATATGGAGATACCTCTGTATGGAATGATAAGGGTGAAGCTATGAATATACCTCTTGCTATTATCGAGTGGAAAGTTAACGATATTTCTAAGTGTGAATATGATATTAATTGGTTAAAAGAATATACAAAAATATATCCAGAGGTAGTTGGTTATTCAGTATGTGCTTTTGTAAAAGAAAATAGGGGTATAAAGTTTAAAAAGGTAAATCGATAATAAAAATACTTACATTGTTTATTGTTTTTGTTACTCTTAATGAAGTTTATGAGTAAATCTGTCTACCGAATTATTACCTTACTAACCTTAGCCTTCTTAGTCTTTATCTTCTCATCTAAAAAAGTAGAAGCATTTGAAAGTGGTACTGGTGTTGATAGTGATCCATATGTAATTACGACGTGTACACACTTGCAAGAAATTCAAAATGATCCTACTGCATACTATGTATTAGCTCAGGATATTGATTGTTCAGATACAATTAATTGGAATGAAGGAAGTGGTTTCCAACCAATTGGAGGTGGTCAGGACTTTTGGGGAGTATTGGATGGTATGTATTTCACAATCTATGATTTATATATTAATAGGCCAACAGAAAGTGGTGTTGGTCTTTTCAATACTGTAGAAGGTGGAATAGTAGGAGGATTAAATATTGAAAGAGCTTACATTAATGGTTCTCACAATGTTGGAGTTGTTGCTGGAAGATCATCAGAGGGAGAGTATTACGATATTCATGTTAAAGATTCTGTAGTAATCGGTGATCTTATCGGAAATGATATGGTTGGAAGGATTGGTGGATTAGTTGGAGTTAGTGAGGATAATATTATTTTTGAGTATTGTAGTTTTGAAGGAACTATCAGTGGTCATGCTTCTTTGGGTGGTCTTTTAGGTCATTCGGTAGGTGGTGTATCTATATCTGATTCTTACAATGAGGGTATTGTTAAGGGAAATTACTATACAGGTGGTCTTCTTGGTAGTATGGAAGAAGAAGTGGGTGAAGCCACTCTCTCAATATATGATTCATACAATACAGGTGAAATAGAGGGAAAGTATGCGTCAGGAGGGATGATTGGAAATTCAAATAATAATACAATATTAGAAAATACATATAAT
>CALLXA010000042.1 GCA_938015795.1 uncultured bacterium
AGATAAATTAATACTATAAATTAATGAAGAAGAACCAAAAATCAAATATAAATTAATCAAATTTGAACCTAATATATTACCAATACCCATCTCTCCATTTCCCTTCCTTATAGCTGCAAAAGCAGCAACTAACTCTAACAAAGAAGTCCCAATAGCCATAACAAAATAACCTAAAATAGATTCTTGAATATTGAATAGTTCAGAGAATTTCAATATGTAATCAACACTATATTTACCCAAAATAATTAATGCAATTAATGAAAGAATTAAAATTAACAAATTAAATTTAACCTCACTCTTAATTCTATGAACCCCATTATTTCTTTTTGAGATTAAAAGAATGAAAGGTACTATCACAATTAAAATAACTCCACTAATTACAGTTAATGTGAAATTATTTAAAATTAAAAGAATTACAAAAAACAGTAAAGAGAATAAACTTAAAGGAATGTTTAAAAATACATCAGTCTTGTTCAATTTGTATGGCTTGTAAACTGCAAGAACTCCTAATACTAAGGTGATGTTGGCTATACAGCTTCCCAATACATTTGAAATAGCAATATCAGTATGACCTGTATATGTTGAATATGTACTAACAATAAATTCAGGTAATGAAGTGCCAAAAGCAACTAAAGTAAAACCAATTATAAACCCACTGATTTTCAACTTCTTAGCTAATGAGATTGATTGACCAATAAAGGTATCTGCAGCCTTTACTGTCCCTAAAAGTAAAACTATTGAAATTAAAAGGTATTGCATATTTCAATATGTAAAATTGAATAATAAATATTTTCCTAGTATATTCCATATATGGCAAGAATGAAACTTAAAAGATTTGCAGAGGTAGAAACATTTGAAAATGTTTTACAATGGACAAAAAAAGATACAAAGAAAAAAATAGAACAAGAAATAAAAAAATACGACAAAAGAATATTAGAATTAGCATGTGGTAAAGGAGAGTATACAATAGCCTTAGCTAAGATAAATCCAAACAATATATATATAGGTGTAGATATACAGGGAGAAAGACTTTGGAGAGGATCTAAAATAGCAACAGAGGAGAAACTCTCAAATGTATATTTTTTAAGATCTCCAATAGATGTATTAGATAATTACATACCAAAGAAAAGTATTGATGAGATATGGATTACATTCCCAGATCCTTTCTTAAAGGAAAGATTTGCAAGAAAGAGATTAACTTCTGAGAAATTCTTAAAAATATATAAAAAGATATTAAAAAGAAATGCTGTTATAAATTTAAAAACTGATTCTAAAGAACTATTTGAATTTACTCTAAAAACAGTTTCTGAATGTAAAGGAGAAATAATAAAAAATATCTGGGATATATATTCAAAAAAGAATATAAAAGAAGAATTAGAAATCAAAACAACCTTTGAAAACAAGCATCTTAAGAATAATAAAAAAATTGGATATATTCAGTTTAGAGTGTAATAATATAGATAGATAAATTTAGAATATTTTTAAATGAAAGAAACATTAAGAATTCTTACAGAAGCATATATTGGAGAATCTCAAGCTAGAAATAGATATACATTTTACTCTAGTATTGCTAAGAAGGAAGGATATATTCAAATTTCTCAAATATTTGAAACAACAGCTTTACAAGAGAAAGAGCATGCGAGTTGGTTGTTTAAAATGATACAGGATTTGAAAGAGGGAAATGAATTTGAGGTAACAGCAAAAGCTCCATTAGTATTGGGTGATACGAAAGAAAATCTTAAATCTGCAGTAGAGGGAGAGATGTATGAAAACAAAATTATGTATCCTGATTTTGCAAAGATAGCTAAAGATGAAGGTTTAGATTCTGTAGCTAAAAGATTAGAATCAATAGCAATTGCAGAGGGTCATCATGCTGAAAGATATCAAAAATTGTTAACAGTTCTAGAAGATGGCTCAATATTTAAGAAAGATAAACCTGTTGTTTGGGTTTGTGCTGAATGTGGTTATGTATATGTAGGTGAAGAACCACCAGAGTTATGTCCTTCATGTAGTCATCCAAAAGGATACTATTATTTGATGAATGAAGAGTACTAAATGCGAATATTATTAGTAGAAGATGAAGATGCTTTAAGAAAACCTGTAAAAAGTTTCTTAGAAAAAAAAGGTTTTGCTGTAGATGAAGCTGATAATGGTAAATCTGCAATAGAATATATATCACTAAATCAATATGACTGTATATTGTTAGATTTAAATCTTCCAGAAATAGACGGTATAAGGGTATCTAATGAAATTAGAAAAGAGAAAAATACCGTACCAATAATCATGGTAACTGCAAGATCACAAATATATAACAAATTAGAAGGTTTTGAATCTGGAGCAGATGACTACATAACCAAACCATTTGATCTTAACGAACTTGTAGCAAGAGTACATGCAGTTATAAAGCGATCTTCAAAAAATTCAGAAGAGAAATTACAGTGTAAATCATTTGAACTACTTGTAGATGAAAACTGTATAGTTGAAATTGAATCTAAAAAGAAAACAGAATTAAGTAACAAAGAAGTTGGAATATTAGAATACCTAATTCGAAATAAAGGAAGAATAATATCCTCAGAAGAATTGTTAGAACATGTTTGGGATAGGGAAGTAGATACATTCTCAGATACTGTAAAAACACATATTAAAACATTAAGAAAGAAAATAGATCCTAAGAAAAAACTCATTAAAACTGTTCGTGGAAAAGGATATCAATTAGAGGATTAGTTTTCACTTTCATTTCACCTTTCTGATTGTAATATATATTCATAATTAATTTTAATGGATATATTAAATATGATGGAACCTTTTGCAAAGGATATCTTTGCTGGTTGCGGGGAGTATTAATATATAAATCTAGATTATGACTTAAAACTGCTCTATCCTTTTTGATATATAATGTTGGTATGCAAATTACAAAAACAATTAGATTCAGACTTACAATTTGGTATTCAGCACTGGTCTTCTTTTTTTGTGGACTTTTTTTGTTATCTATAAATTTACTTCTAGAAGACTATTTCCAAAGAGAAGCATTATTACCTACCGCTCAAAGATGGGGTTTAATGCAGAGGATCGAAGAAACAGCACCTGGTTTTCAAGTATTTAAAAACTTGAATGAAGATACTCGCGAATTTTTATCAGAGGCGAGATTAAATGATATGCAAAATATTAGAGAAGCCTCTCTCTACTCTTTAATTCCATTAACCCTTCTAAGCTTTGCTGGGGGATATGTACTTTCTGGACAAATGTTAAGACCAATTAGTGATCTTAATGAAGAAATTAAGAAAAAAAGTATGGAGAACTTTAAAGAAAAAATTATATATGAAGATACTGGAGATGAAATTTCTGAGTTAATATATAATTTTAATAAAATGTCTTCACGGTTAGGTAAATCTTTTGATGCTCAAAAAGAATTTGTTGAAAATGCCTCTCATGAACTTAAAACGCCACTATCAATTATTCAAGCAAACATAGACTCTGTTTTAGTTGATAATAAAGTAACAAAAGAAGAGTTAGAAAATGTTCTTAAAGATTCTAAAAAATCAATATCCTTTATGAATAGCCTTACAGAAGATTTACTTCTACTATCTCTTTTGGAAGTAGGAGTAGAAAAAAAAGAAATAGTCTTAAAAAATGTATTAGAAAGTGCAATTGCACAGTTAAGTTATTTAATTAAAGAGAAAGGTATAACTGTTAAATTTGAAGTTGAGAAGAAATTCTCTAACCTCAAAATTATAGGTAATAGTATTCTCTTAGAAAGATCTTTCATGAATATTATTGAAAATGCTTTGAAATATTCTAATTGTAAAAATATTATTATTAATATAAAGAAAGAGAAAAATTCAGTTTGTATTAGTATTAAGGATGATGGAAAAGGTATATCTAAATCTGAACAGGAGAAGATATTTGAAAGATTTTACAGAATAGATAAGTCTAGAGCTAGAAAAAATGGAGGTAGTGGATTAGGTTTGGCTATTGTCAAAAAAGTTGTTGAAATACATGAAGGGGAAATTATTGTTGAAAGTGAGGATGGAAATGGTTCTGAATTTATTGTCTCTTTAAACGTATAATACATATATTCTACAAGGTTAAATGTATGTTTATAATCTTGACCCAATATTAAATTGTTGCTAATATTCAAGATTACAAAATACTTTGCCAATAAACTTTCATATGCAAAAGAAAACAAGCGAGAATAAACTCTCAATTAAAGAGTTTGTTTTAATTTCCAAATGGTCATTTGAAATAAGTTGGAAAATATCCAAAGCAGGTACTATTGGTAGATTCATTTCTGAAATAATACTTGGTCTAGATGGCTTTATTAGCATATTTATAATGTCTATTCTTCTTGATAGAGCTATAGAGCTGGTGAGTAGTAACTCTCAAGAGATAACATCAATTATTCCGATTCTATTTATACTGTTGCTATATACACTTTTCATGTCTGTAATGAGAAGAGTACAAGAATTCTCAAGGCGAATGACCAGACAGTTTGCCTTTAGTAAGATAGAGGAACTTCGTTTTGAAAAATTACACTCTCTTGGTATACAGTCTTTAGAAGATCCCGAGATTAACAATATGTTGCAAAATACAAAAAATTGGATGTGGGACATCCCTGATGTATCTATTGGAGTTATAAGGATAATTGCAGCTCTTGTAAAAAGTGTTTTAACAGGAATTGTTTTAATTAACAAAATCCCTATATTAGTACCAATATTAGTAGTTAGTGCTGCAGTATCGTTTTATCAAAGTAGGAATATTTTCAAAAAAGATTTCAGTTGGCAAACAAGAGAAGATCACTTAGACAAGAAAAGATCTCAATGGTGGACCTCTGATGATTTAACAAACCCTGTAAGCCTAAGCGAAATATCAATAACAGGTGCATATGATTATTTAAGTAAGAAATTCATTTCCTTTTTTAAATATTTTAACAATGGTCTTATTAGAATATATAAACTGGATTTCTATACAGGATTGATAGTAGATATATTTGAATCAGGAATAATATTCTATGGATATATTAGAGTATTCACACTATTACTGGAAAAAACAATATCTGTAGGTGATACAACATTGTATATGAGTGCAATCAGGAATTTTCAATCAGGACTATCATGGTTTGCAACAGAATTAGTAATTCAAAGAGATCTCGCTATTAAAGTAGGTGAAGTATACAAACTATTTCAATTAGAGCCTAAAATTAGTGATGGCGGATATAAACTGGAAAGATTAATTAATCCCCCAAGTATAGAATTTAACAATATTACTTTCAAATATCCAAATACAAAAACTAATGTATTAGAAAATTTTAACCTTAAAATTATGCCAGGTGAGAAAATAGCTATTGTAGGTGAAAACGGTGCAGGTAAATCAACTATGGTTAAACTACTATGTCGACTATATGACCCACAGGAAGGAACGATTTTAATTAATGGTAGAGATTTGAAAGATCTTGAAATTAATGACTGGTACAAAAACATAGGGGTACTTTTCCAAGATTATAATTTCTATGAACATCTTACAGCTGAAGAAAATATCTATCTTGGTAAGCCAGCAAAAGCAATGGATAGGTTGAAAATGATTGAAGCTGCTAAAAATGCCGAAGCTCATGATTTCATACAAAAATATCCGGATAAGTATAAAACAATTATGACAGAAAGATTCAAAGGGGGTATCAGACCAAGTAATGGACAGAAGCAAAAATTAGCTATTGCTAGATTCTTTTACAGAAATGCTCCTTTTGCTATATTTGATGAACCAACATCGGCAATTGATGCCCAAGCAGAGTATAAAATATTTAATAGAATTTATAACTTTTTTGATAACAAATCAGTTATTATTATCTCACATAGATTCTCTACTGTTAGAAATGCGGATAGAATATTGGTTGTAGAGGGTGGAAAAATAGCAGAAGAAGGTTCCCACAAAGAGTTATTATCTCTAAATGGAATTTATGCGGATAGCTTTAAAAAACAAGCAGAAGGGTACTTGTAAACTAAAAAAGTTTGCTCCAAATAACTTCAATCATTCTTGAATTAGAAGAATTTGTAAACTTGTAATAGGTAAGATCATTTCTATTATCTTGTGTAACAATTCCTAGCTTTTGTAGATTCTCACAGTAATTTACTACCTTTCTCTCTGTTATATCAGTAGCATCTGAAAGATCATTAGTACTAACATAATCATTTTCTTCCATCAACATATCCAATATCATCAAATACTCAGGCTCTGCTAATATAGATAATATATTTGAATACTTTATTGCTGTTGATCTGTTCATTTTTTCAAATTAAAAAATTAACCTATATACATACTACTAAAGTTGGAAACTTAAATCAAAAAAGGGTATAATACTAAGTAGAAATAACGCCTTGACTACAATCGTAGTAATTATAACCGGCCATCTTTAAGGGTCGGTTTTTTGTTAAACCAACCTATCCGTTTATCTCTCAGAGGATCACTGGGGGATAAGCCGAATAACAAACCTGATCAGTTTGTATTTGGTGATAATACTAGACGGTATGGATGTACATCCTACTGTGCAGAGGTAACAACGTTTACCTCTGCTATCTAGTATTACCCCGGGGTGGCTAGACCGAGTTGATCCCGGGATGGTAAGATAGATTAGTTTAATATTTTAAATATATATTATGAAAGTATCTATTGATCAGAGTAAGTGTGCGATGTGCGCTTCTTGTGTAGCTATTTGTCCAGAGGTTTTTGAGATGACAGATGATGGTAGGATTGATGTTAAGGCTGAATATAAAGGTGTTGAGATCACAGATACTGATCTTCAACAAAAAGTTAGAGATGCTTTTGATGCTTGTCCTGCTACGGCAATAGTTATTGAAGAGTAATGGATATGTCAGATTGTATCTTTTGTAGGATTGTAAATGGAGAAATTCCTTGTCGAAAGATATATGAGGATAGTAATTGCATCGCTTTTCTAGATATTTCCCCTCAAAGTAAGGGACATACATTAGTTATTCCCAAGGAACATTTTGAAAACATATTTGATATTGATGAGGAAACTCTTTGTCATATATCTTCTGTTGTAAGGAAACTTAGCTTGCATATTAAAGAAGTATTGAATCCAGAGGGTATTAAGTTGGTACAGAATAATGGTAGAAAGGCTGGACAAACTGTATTTCATCTTCATTTCCATATTAAACCTGTATATAGTGATACCAAATTGGTTGACGACAATATTGAAGTTATTGATATTTCTAATGAAGAGATGGATGAATTAGAAAACAGATTAAGTCTTCTTTAAGATTCTTGAAAGAATTTCAAAACTTCTTCCATATACTCCGTATCAAGATCAAAATGTGTTTTGCCTTCTAACCTTACTAGCTCAATATCTTTACCTAAATTTTTCATATAGTTGACAAATTCGTCTGTATATACGATGCCAATATTAACATCATCTATGCCGTGCCAAATTTTAATCTCTGTGTCAGAGACTTTGTTTATTGTGTTAATGTTCCATTCATATGTTCTTGTTGTAGGTGCAAGTAAGGCAATCTTTTTTACATTCGCTGGATATGTTGTTAAGTAATGAGTAGTTGGTAGGGCACCCATACCAAATCCAATCATATATATATCGTCTGATGTGGTATATCTTTCTTTTATCCAAAAAACCATATTTTGAATATCGTTTATAGAATCAGTATTTCCCCAGTTTTCATCATGTGCATTTGATGCTGCAAAAATTAAATTTTCATTAGTAAATCTTTCTCCGTATAGTTGTAAATCTTGAATAAAGAGATCGTCTAAATTATTTGTAACTCTTGTATTGGATCCGTGATTGTATATAACTATACTTGGTGGATTAGAGGGATCTATATTTGTTGGTATTGAAATGTAAGCCATTTGTCCTTCTATTATTTCAAACATTTCTTCAAAATGAGGACCAGGCAATGGTTTTTCTTCTTCAGGTGTCTCTATTTCTTCTTTTTCATCAATTATTTCCTCTGTAGATTCTTTTTGTGTTTCATTTTCTGTTTTTGTAAATTCCAATGGAAAAAACAGCTTATAGGAGAGGTATGCGGGTATTGCCAGCAGGACAATAAAGACTAAAATTAGTATTACA
>CALLXA010000043.1 GCA_938015795.1 uncultured bacterium
GGTTTTAGCAGAGTTGGAGGAGTCATAGGATATTCAAAGAAAGATATTTCAATAACTGATTCATATAATACTGGAAATGTTAATGGCTATTATCGAGTAGGTGGTTTACTTGGTTCTGTTGAAGAAAAAATTACGCTTTTAAGATCATATAACGAGGGTAGTATTTCTTCTTTGCTTAGTGATTATGATCCTGATCATTATAATATTCCAACATATATTGAGGACTATATTTGTATTGGTGGTTTGGTTGGTGCTGCTTGGAAGAGTGATATCTCTAAATCTTACAATATTGGTTCTCTACAAGCACTGGGTGGTTCTAGATCTGTTGGTGGTATCTTAGGCTGTGGTGGATTGATAGATATCAGAGAAACATATAATAAAGGAGATATTAATGCTGAATTATCCATCTCGAAAAATGTCAATATGGATGGTGTTGGTGGTTTAGTTGGCATGGGGATTAATTTAAAGATAAAGGATTCATATAATACAGGGGATTTAAGTATAGGCTATTGGGAAGATTGTAATGGCGGTGAAGTTTTTGGCTGTGGAATTCTTCCATATAGTGGGGGTGTTGTTGGTACATCAATAGTATCCTCTGTCAGAAATTCATATAACAGGGGGAATATAACAGTATATGACTCTGAGACCAATGTCGCAGAAGGTGGTATCGGTGGTCTTTTTGGTTTTCTATATATTAATGAATCAATAATTGATGATATTTTTAATTATTTAGAGAAAACTTTTGTTGCTAGAGTGACGACTTTTGCTGTAGAAGTTATTAATAACTTTGCAGTAGGCTTTATCACTAATAATCTTACTGATGAGGATGTGTATGTTGGTGGGTTAGTTGGAGTTCTTTTTGTTGGGGATTGTACAGAGAATAATTGTGTTGATGAGTATGTTAATTTTCAGAATAACTGGTGGTTTAATGGTATATCTAAAGCTATTGGCTACATAGCAGGGGATACTCTTAGCATACCGGAAATGTATAGCAACGATAAGGAAGAAAGTCGATTTGAGAGAGCTAGTGCTATGGAGATATTTAAGGAATATTCTCACAAAGTATACAATACTGAGCCTGATTGGGATTTTGATACGATATGGGATTCAGCTTATGATGGTAAAGGTTATCCTGTATTAGGTATACAGGAATTAGTAGCTCCTACATCACCTGTTGCTAATGTGACTTCGGGTACATACAGCAGTGCTTTTAATGTATCTCTTTCTTCAACTGGTACAAGTATACGATATACAGTTAATGGATCTTCTCCTACTTGTAGTATTGGTAATATATATACAACAGTAATACCTGTATCTTCTAATTCTGTAATTAGGGCTGTGGGTTGTATTGATGGTATTGCTTCTTCTGTTTCTGTATTCACATACAATATTGCATCTCAGGAGGAATCAATACCCTTAATTGATAACACTCCATCTTTAACGAAATTGATAATCAGAAAAAATATATCTCCTAATACAATATTGAATGATATTGTAGAAATAGTTGTGGAAGAGAATATTGAACATGAAAATGAGGTCGAAGATTTGCAAGAAGAATATTTTGGAGTAAGGATAATAGATAGTAAAGGTAATGTATTAATTGGTGTAAGAGTAACAATAGTGGGTAAAGAATATATAACAGATGAGAATGGGGAGATAGAAATAAGGGATGTAGATAATGGTGAGTATAAGTTAAAAATTACCTACAATGGAAACGACTATGAACAGAGTTTAATACTAGGAGAGAGCGATGATGTACAAGAGATAGTTATTGAAGATATTAAAAAGTTTCCTTGGTGGATAGTAATAATCTTGTGGTACTTTGTTATCAATTGTGATGTACAAGGTGGTAAAGAAAGAGAATATTTAATATTACTTTATTCCTAAGCAATCAATTGGATTTATATCTGTATATCCTATGTATGAATCTAATGGATCTGGAAAATCTCCTACTTTATATACCCTAAACATTCTATCTACTCTAAAGCAAGTTGCTTGTATAATTGGAATTCCACTTCCATGAAGAATGTATGCAAAATAATGATCGTTTGCTTGTTCAACTGTTTTTATTGATGTTCCTGCAAAGCTACTATTTTCTACAAAACCTTTGAATTCAGTATACTCGTCTTCTATAGCAATCTTTTTTCTGCTTTCAATGTCGGATAATTCGAAGTCATTCTCATCAATACTAGTTTCTATTGTAGAATTAACTTTCTCTTGAGATCTACTAGTGTCATTAATATATGAGAAACCCATTGTTATTAATATAAAAAACGTAATAGAAGTAATAATAAATAATTGGAATTTCTTACTTTTCTTTTTAGATAATACTTCGAAAAGAATTAAAAATGGGTAGATTCCCCAATATATTGTATTTGCAATATATTTCCAAATATCAAATCTAATCCCCCATGGAGTAGATATGTCATCAATACTTCTTGATATCCATTGAAATTGAAATGGATATCCGAATCTCTCATGATATGCCATGCCTCCATAGAAGCCATTCACTACTATGAGACTGAGTAAAGAGAGTGCTAAAGCGATTATTGATGAGTAGAGAATTAATTTAAAGGATAACTT
>CALLXA010000044.1 GCA_938015795.1 uncultured bacterium
GTAAATTATGAGATAAAAATATCTCTTTTAAGATTGATGATTTAGATATGTCTTCTGAGATAAAGATTAATAAACTTTCTTAAAGTGCATACACCCTAATATATCAACCTCAAGAAGATATCGCCTCTGGATTACATAAGGTAGAAATATATGTGAAAGACTCTAATGGTGGCGAGGTTACTAAAAGCTGGACATTTAGTATTACATCAGAGGAGAAAGAAGACAATGGAAATGTATCAATCTTTGGTTATGATATTAGCCAAAGAACCTTGTTGATCATTGCTGGTGGTGTACTTTTACTTGTTGTAGCAATTGTAGCTCCTTTGATAATAATAAATGTTTGGAAAGATGATAGGGATAAAGCACAAACTAATTCGAAATTACCTCCAACAATTCCAAATGATAATTCTAACTACACTCCACTTCTTCAGGAAACAGATTTGAAAGATAAAGTAGAAGAAAAACCTACCATAGAGGAAGAACCTGATGTATGGGATAGATATTCAACAGTAAAACCAGAGGATATAAAAGATGAACCTCTTTCATTAGAGACAAAACCTCTTCCTTTACCAGAAGAAAGTAAACAATTAAATGATTTAGCACTGTTAGATGGTAAAGAGATCGAAGAGAATATACCCCAATCAACAGAACCTGAGTTACCTGAACTTGAGTTACCAGAGCCTACTCTACCGGAGCCTGTAATATCAGAGCCTGAATTACCAAAATCTACTCTACCGGAACCTGTAATATCAGAACCTGAATTACCAATACCTACTCTAACTGAACCTAACATTACAGAAGTAAATATTCCTGAACCAGAAATTCCTACATTAGAAGAAGCAAAAACAAACGAACAAGAAACACTACAACAACTATACTCACAAATACAACAACTAAAGGAAGAGGAAGACAATCAGAAAACAACTACAAATAGCTAAAAATTAATAGAATTGATATAATCCGAACATGAAAAATCTTTCATATATCGAAATAAGGGAGAAATATATAAACTTCTTTAGACAGCACAAACATCAAGAAATACCTAGTTCAACACTAGTACCAGAAGATGATCCCTCTGTACTTTTTGTAAACGCAGGTATGTTTCCACTTGTACCTTTTCTAAAGGGAGAAACACATCCACTAGGTAGAAGATTAACAAATTCACAAAGATGTATAAGAACAGGAGATATCGATCTAGTAGGAGATGCATATCACTGTACAGCTTTTGAAATGCTTGGCAATTGGTCTTTAAATGACTATTTTAAAAAAGAAGCTATTAACCTTACTGTAAAATTCTTTGTTGAAGAATTAGGAATAGATATGCAAAGAATATATGCAACGGTATTTGAAGGCGAAAATAAAATACCACAAGACCAAGAATCAATAGAAATATGGAAAGAAATATTTAAAAACTACAATATAGATGCAAAAGTAGGAAAAGGAAAAAGAATAGAGCCATTACCAAGAGAAGATAACTGGTGGGGATTAGCAACTGGCGGTCCATGTGGTCCAGATAGTGAAATATTTTACAAAACAAAAGATGGTGAATTAGTAGAGTTAGGAAACAATGTATTCATGGAATACCTCTTAGAAAATGGTACTTACAAACCACTAGGAATGCACAATGTAGATTTTGGAGGAGGATTAGATCGATTAGCTGCAATAAGTCAGAATGTAGAAAGTGTATACGAAGTAGATATATACAAACCAATATTAGAAAAAGTAAAAAAAATAAGTACAGAAAATATTTTAGAATCTCAAAGAATAATTGTAGACCATATTAAAGCTGCAACATGGATAATAATGGATGGAGTTACACCTAGCAGAAGTGAACAAGGATATATCTTAAGAAGACTCATCAGACGAGCTATTAGGCATGCTAAGAAATTAGGTGTCGAAACACTCTTTACAAAGGAAATTGGAGAAATAGCGATAGAACAATTTAAACAAGTATGGCCTAAATTAGAAACAGATAAAGAAAGAATATTGAAAACATTAGAAGAAGAAGAAAAGAAATTTAACAAAACATTAGAACAAGGATTAAAGGAATTAGAAAAAACACTTAATAATAAGGAAAATATAACAGGAGAGATATCTTTCAAACTCTACGAAACATATGGATTTCCAATTGAAATAACAATTGAAGAAATAAAACAAAAAGGATTAGAAATAGATGAAAAACAATTAATAATTGATTTTGAAAAAGCACAACTTGAACACCAAGAACAATCAAGAACTGCTTCAGCAGGACTCTTTAAAGGTGGATTGGCGGATACCTCTGAAATGTCTACAAAATACCATACTACAACTCACCTATTACTAGCTACTTTAAGAAAAGTTTTAGGAGATCACGTATATCAAAAAGGAAGTAATATTACACCAGAAAGATTGAGATTAGACTATCCTAATGAAACAAAATTAACACCTGAACAAGTACAACAAGTTGAAAACATAATTAATGAGCAAATAGAAAAAGGATTAGAAGTAACATACGAAGAGATGTCAAAAGAAGAAGCTGAAAAGTTAGTACCATTTGCTGCATTTTCCGAAAAATATGGCGATACTGTAAAAGTTTACTCCATAGGACCAAAGGAAAATCCATTTTCTCAAGAGATCTGCAATGGACCACATGTATCAAATACAAAAGAATTAGGAAAATTTAGAATAGCAAAACAAGAAAATGTTGGTTCTGGTATAAAGAGAATTAAAGCTATATTAGAATAAAAATATGACAAAATATCCCATATTAGCAATAGACTATGGAGAAAAGCACTTTGGACTTGCAGTATCAGATAACAAAGGATTACTAGCAACACCATTGGACACTCTTCTAAAAGGTAGAAATACAACTACCTTAGATATCATAGATGCAATAAAGGATATATGTATTGAATATAGGATAAAAACAATACTACTAGGATACCCTCAAGCCTTTGTAAAAAAACATGAAGAAACACAAAATAAGATAAATAATTTTAAAGCAAAACTCTTTAGCAATACAGACATTCCAATCATAATGTATGATGAAAGTTTTTCTACAACTACAGCACAAAATATGCTAACATCAACAGGACAAAACAGTAAGAAATCTAGAGGAAAAATTGATAAAATAGCAGCAACAGTATTCCTGCAAGAATTTTTAAATTCAAAACAAGATAATAATGTTTAAAAGTGTAAAAAGTATTGTAAATCTATTTATCCTAGCAATATTAACTGTATTAATTGGTACAATAGCTATTAAAGTTAGTTATGACAAAGCCTTAGTAACTCCAAATAGTGATAATCCAGAAAAAATCACTTTAAATATAGAAGAAGGAGAAACTGTTGATCAGATACTAAACAAACTTGTTGAAAAAGGTTTAATCAGAAAAAGTTGGACTAACTATATAAAATTCTATCTGAGACAAAAAAATCTTTCTGCTACTATTCAAGCA
>CALLXA010000045.1 GCA_938015795.1 uncultured bacterium
TGAGCTTCAATTAAACTTGGAAAATTAATCTCACCGGTATAGTCTAAACCCATGTTTAGTCTGCCGGCCCTATTACGATTGGGTTTGATCATAAGACAAAGATTTTTGTAATATTATAATATTTTGTTTGTAAACAACTTATTAAATCCCACAAGCTAGATTTAAATAAAAGCTGTCCTATATAAGCAAAATTGTGCAACTCGAAGGATGTTATCACATTTATTACCATTATTCAAGGAATTTTGAATCATTGTACAGGCTTTTTAACAAAATCTCAAATATATGGGGCCAGACCCCGATCAAAAAACAACACAAAAGCTGCACTCAAAAGCGACACAACCTCAAAACGAAGGCTTTTTAAAGGGTCAGGCCCAGGATATATCCTTACCCTAAAGCTTGGTGTATACTTGCAAGATACAATAAAAATAGTATCTATTTTTGTAAAAACCTGTCTAATATCTTATTATATATAATAATGTCCCGAAAAAAGAAAAAACAGCAAATTAATATAAAAAGTACTGAAACACAGATACTTCTAGGTATCGTTATTTTCACACTTGGTTTAGCTGTAACAATTACCAATTTCGTTGGTCAAAAATCAGAAATCTTCAATGCCATATCATTGCTACTCGGATATTCATCAATTGCATGGGGCATACTATTAATATATACATCACTTTTCTTTTTAACAAAAAATCGTAAATACAAATCTTGGAAACAAGTTATTGGATTATTCCTATTTTCTCTTTCCTTTAGCATATTGCTATCTTTCTGGTTAGTAGAAGAGCAGCTTGAAAATGCAGATTCGCTCAAAGGAGCAGGTGGCCAATTGGGCAAAGCTTTGCATCTAGCTCTTAATGGTTACGTTGGAGATTTAATTGAATTGATAGTCATACTATTCATACTTTTGATAGCATTTTCATTGATAACAGGAACTACTTTAGAACAAATTCGTGATTTCCTAGAAGAATCTATTCCTGAAAAAAAAGAGGGCGGAAATGGACTTAAAGGATTGCTTGATTTGAAAGATAGATTCAAAGGCGATAAAGAGGATGAATTAAGAATAGTTGGAGCAGAGGAACATACAGAGGAACAAGAACAATTATTTCAGGATGATTCGAAAGAACCTGAATTCGTGGAAGAAACAGTTGATACACACAACGATGTACAGACTGCTGTTCCAAATGAAGAAAATACAAATAACGAAAACGATAATTTAAATCCTCAGGAACCGAAATATACTAATTGGAGGTTCCCAGATATAAGTTTGTTACAAGAAGCAGAAGTACAACAACAAGACAAAACACTCTACAAAGAGAAAGCCCTAATAATAGAACAAACATTAAGAAGTTTTGGTATCCAAGCAAAGGTTGTGCAAATATCCGTTGGTCCAACTGTTTTAAGATTTGCACTTAGCATAAGCGTAGGTACAAAGGTTTCAAGAATTAAAAATCTAAGCAATGATTTAGCACTAGCCTTAGCTTCTCAATCATCCTCTGTAAGAATTGAAGCTCCAATTCCAGGAACATCATATGTTGGTGTTGAAATTCCAAATCCTACACCCAACTATGTCTACACCAAAGAGATGGTTGCTAGACTCAAAAGAGATCTTGAAAATTATGAACTTCCTCTCATATTAGGTAAAGATATTACAGGCAAGATCTGTATTAAAGATTTAGGTAAAATACCACACCTGCTAGTAGCTGGTGCAACAGGTACAGGTAAATCAGTAGCCATAAATGCAATCATTACTGGTATTTTAATGACAAAATCACCTGATGAGGTCAAATTTATAATGATAGACCCAAAGATGGGAGTTGAAATGGCATCCTACAATGGAACTCCTCATCTTTTAAATCCTGTAATAACAGATATGGAACTTGTTGTTAACGCTTTACAATGGACTATCGAAGAGATGATGAGAAGATACAGACAATTAAAGCAAGTACATGCAAAGAAACTTACAGAATACAACAAGAAAATGGGGTATACAGCAATGCCTTACATAGTAATCGTCATCGATGAAATGGCAGATTTAATGCTAACTTCTACAACAGATGTTGAAACAAAAATTCAAAGGTTAGCTCAGATGGGTAGAGCCGTTGGGATACATTTAATTCTTGCAACACAGAAACCAACGGTAAACGTAATTACTGGCCTTATCAAGTCAAATATTCCTGGAAGAATGGCTTTTGCAGTAGCTACGGCTATGGATTCTAGAGTAATCTTAGACGAATCTGGTGCTGAAACATTACTTGGAAATGGAGACATGCTGTACAAAGATCAAACAACTCCAAAAGCCTTAAGAATTCAAGGTACATATACTTCAACCGAAGATTCTGAAAATGTAATAGCCAGTATCAAAGAACAGGTTAACGAAGATGAAATAGAATATTCTGAAGATTTACAACAAGCTATTGAAAAAGGAACAACTCAAACTGGTTCTGGAGGAAATTCTTCCGAGAGAGACCCTGATTTTGGAGCAGCTCTTGATATTGTTATTGCAAACCAAAAAGCATCTGCATCATTCTTACAGAGAAAAATGCGAGTTGGATACAACAAAGCCGCAAGGTTAATAGATGAGCTTTACGAAGCTGGAGCGATTGGTCCTCAAGATGGTAGCAAACCTAGAGATGTTTTAGTATCATCCAAAGGACAGATCTTAGATAATGATCATCAAGCGGATCAAGATCTTGAATAAGATGCTTAAAACATAATCATAATATGATAACAGCTGGAGAAGTCCTTAAAAAGAAAAGAGAATCCTTAGGAAAAAACTTAGATGTTGTTTCTTTGGATACAAAAATTCAAAAAAGATTTTTAATATATATCGAAAAGAATGAATTTGATAGGTTTGAATCAGAAATTTTTCTGACAGGTTTCATCAAAATATATTCAGATTACCTAAATCTTGATACTCACAAAGTTTTAGCACTTTACAGGAGAAGCAATCCTTTTGGGATATTAAAAAGCGATGAACCTAAAAAAAATAAAAAAAAGTTAAAAATTTCAAATCTCTTAACTCCTAAAATTCTGATAACAACACTTTTGACATTTTTTCTTGTAGGCATATTTGCATATATAGGAATTCAGATATATAAATTTCAAAGCCCACCAGAGCTAGAAATATCTCAACCGTTAAATGAAAGCTCTATCGAAGAAGAGAATATAGTTGTAAAAGGATCGACTCTTAATACAGCGGTATTAGAAATAAATGAAAAGCCGGTTAAAGTTAATAATGATGGCACTTTTGAATATTCAATAAAACTAAATCCAGGTATTAATACAATTACAATAAGAGCCCAAAAAAACAGTAACAACATATTAGAAACTGTTGAAACTCTTAAAGTTACATACAACAAACCTCAAGAAAATAATAAAAAAGAAGAAACAGAAGAAAACAAAGCCAATATAATAACACTAGAAGTAGTTGATTCATCAGCATGGATAAAGTTGGACATAGATAATGAAAACAAGGTATCTAAAATAGTACAACCTTCGAAAGAGAATTTTGAAATTAAAGAGAAGCTATATATAACAACAGGAAGAATCTCAAATACTTTTATATATTTCAATGAAGAGCTATTACCTTGGCCGTCATCAGCTACTAGTGGCGTTGTAGAGATGACGTGCACATTAAAAGACCAAACAATCAGCTGTAATTAATTAACCATAGATAGATGATATAATCGACTATATATGGATCAAAATAGAAATCAGATAGAAGAGATAAAAGAGAGATCGGAAGAGCACACGTCTGAACTCCAGTCACGGCTACATCTC
>CALLXA010000046.1 GCA_938015795.1 uncultured bacterium
AGAAGCAATAAGTAAGAAATTAAGAGGAGAGAACTTAACAAAAGAAGATTTGGAGTTAATAATGAGAGATATTGGTAGTAGAAAGCTTAAAGAAACAGAAATTGCATTTTTTGTTTCAACATTCTTTAATCCAGGCTTTAATGATGATGAAATATTATGGATGACAAAAGGAATGGCTTCATCAGGAGATATATTAAGCTTTAAAAACATTCATAACAACGGAGATTTAGTTGTAGATAAACACTCAATTGGAGGTGTCGCTGGTAAAGCAGTAACCCCAACCTTAGTCCCTATACTTGTTGCAGGAGGCTTGGTTTGTCCTAATACTTCAACTCGAGCAATAACTTCACCTGCAGGTACATCAGATATTCTAGAAGTAGTTATGCCAGTTTCTTTGACAAAAGATCAGATTATTGATGTTGTTAAGCAAACCGGAGGTAGTCTTTTCTGGGGAGGTTCTTTAGCATTATCTCCTGCAGATGATGTGATTATTAATGTTGAAAGATCATTAAGAATACAGGAATTCCAAAAGGTATTAGTTAGTATTGTTGCTAAGAAAATTTCAATGGGATTAACATATGTACTAATTGATCTTCCATTTGGTAAAGGAACAAAGATAGAAAGTCCAGATGATGTTGAAATGTTGGATAGAGAGTTTAAGAAACTATTTAAGAAAGTTGGTATAGAGTGTGAAACGATAAAGAGAAATATAAAAGGACCAGATGGTAGGAGTGTCGGACCTAACATGGAAATAGCTGAAGCATTGAAAATATTGGAAAATAATCCAAACAGAAGTTTAGAATTAGAACATGTAGTACTTGATATGGCTGCTATAATATTTGAGGATACAAACAAAGTAGAAAAGGGTAAGGGTAAAACATTTGCTCGAGATATATTACAGTCTGGACAGGCTCTTGAAAAATTTTGGGATATAGCTTTTGCACAAGGTGCAACTAAGAAAATAAAATCTGATGAAATACGAAGAGGAAGATTTGTTTATGATTTAATTGCTAAAGAAAGTGGAGAAGTAAAATATATCAATAATCGTGAGTTAGTTAATATTGCAAGAGCAGTAGGAAATCCAAAGATAAAAGAGGCTGGTATATATGTACATAAGATGCCTAAAGAAAAATTTGTAAAGGGGGATATTTTACTAACAGTTTATGCTACCTCTGAAGAAAGATTGGAAAATGGTAAAACAGCAATCCATATGGATGAATTGTTTGGATTTAAGAAGTAGTTCTCTTTTTTGCTTTAAGCTTCTTTAAGCCTATATTTATTAATACGATAAATATTGTTATAACTAAAAGCATTGATAATATTGGTCCTGTGATGACTATTGATTTACCGATAGAAGTGGTCTTTAGAAAAGTATTTAACCATGCCATACCGTTATACGAATTGGATTCGGGTAATTCTTTTACATTATTACTCTCAGGGATTAACTCAATGTAGGATTTTAATTTATCTTCGGAAGGTAAATTTTCAGAGCTTACACCGAATATACTGACTTTGTAGCCATCACTATTAAGAAAATCTAAATTATCCGCAGAATATATTCTAATATTTGAAAGATTCTCACCACTAAATGTTTCCCAAAGCACTCTATCTATTTCCTGTCCCATCTTTAAATTATTACTCTCAAAAGTAGGATCTATGGAATACCAGCCATAATCAGGAATCCAGATCTGTACCCATTGATGTCTAACTTGGTTACCATTTGAAACAGATTCTTCTGTTAAATTAGAATATCCTAAAGCAGCTCTTGCTGGGATACCTTGTGCTCTTAATATTGCGATCATAGCGTCTGCATACTCCATACATACTGATGCACCGCCTTGTAGTGCATTTTTTGCTCCAATTCTTTCATTTTCAGAAGTAGCTTTTGATATATCGTATTCTAAATTATCATTAATATATTTGTAATCTGCAGTTATTAAATCTAAGAGAGAACTTTGATAAGCAGATAACTTTTTGGCTTCTTGCTGTATATATGTATCATTTACTTCCCAGTACTTGGTAGGATTTAAATATTTTAAAGCATATTCAGAATCTTTGATTTTATCAATATACTCTGTTAAGCCAATATTGGGAAAAGCAGTACTTTTTTCTAAGGAATTTTGTTTTACCCAGATATAACCGATTACTGATATTAAACTTTCACTATTTGCAGGAACTTCAAAAGTTGCAATTACATTGCCTTCTAAATCCTTAACGATTGATTTAGGTGTAGGTGATACATTCTCGAAAAGTACTTTTTGATTTGTTTCTGCAAATTCTCTAGGAAGAGATATCTCGAATATGTTTGTAGATAATGCTTTAAAAATTTTAGAGTATTTTTCAGGTATAAAATTATCTGTTTTTGGTGTCTCATATCTTAATTCAAACCTATAGATTTGTTCTGTCCCAAATTCAAGATATATTGGATTATCTAAACGATCTTCCTGGCTAAAAGAATAGTAGGTGTAGCTATTTTTAGTATCAACTGTGTATTTTTTAGGATATATCTTTGCTAACTCACTAATATTACTATCTGTGACAATTTCAAGATTATATATATACTTTGTTTTAGTATTATTTTCAGAATCTGTGTGTGTGAATTCTGTATCAGATGATAGTGCTGGAGCTTGTATGTTTACCCAATCATTTACCTTCCATATATAATCGTGAGTATTGTATTGAACAACTATTTCATATGGTGATGAATATGTTGTTTGCTTGTAATTAGGTACTTTCACATATATCCCTTGGCCAGAATCTAAATCTTCAACAGTATATGAAATATCATTACCAGAGGAATTCTTTACAGAAAGTGTTTCTTTTTTATATTCTCGTTCTGCATCAATCTCTACTTGTGTACTATCTGGTAAATCAGGCAAATGAAATATCTTTTCACCAGAAGAAGGATAGTAATAGCTTCTGTTTAATACATTCCTTTTGTATGTATTAATAACTGTAACGTGTGAATCACCAGTTTTGTAATTAATACTCGTATCTGTTGTTATCAAAAAATCTTCATCAGAAGCGTAGCTAATTTGAAAAAAAGAACACAATAAAATTAAGGAGATTAACAAAAAGGAAAACAGTTTTGATATTTTTCTAAGGGCATTTTTCATAGGAATAAGTATAACATATCACCCCGGGGTGGTATAATCCAAGCTATGTCAGTAAAAAGATCACATACATTGTCATTGGGGGTTGTAGGTTTGCCAAATGCTGGTAAATCAACAATTTTTAATGCTCTTACAAAAATGTCTGTACCTGCGGAAAATTTTCCTTTCTGTACTATAGATAAAAATGTTGGGATAGTAGAAATCCCAGATGATAGATTGAAAAGAATGTCAGAACATTTCAAAGCTCAAAAGATTGTACCTTCAGCTATGACATTTGTAGATATTGCAGGTTTAGTAAAAGGTGCTTCTAAAGGAGAGGGTTTGGGTAATCAATTTCTATCACATATCAGAGAAGTTGATGTAATAATGTATGTATTAAGAGCTTTTGAAAGCTCAAATATAGTACATGTATATGATAGAGTTGATCCTGTCGAAGATTTTGAAATTGTTCAGTCGGAGTTAATTTTTAAAGACATGGAAACTGTTGATAAACGAATTGCAAGTGTACGCAAGTTGGCACGAATAGGTAAAGAGGATGCTCAGAAGGAAATAGTTGTTTTGGAAAAAATATTAAAGGGTTTGAATGAAGGTATTGCAGTTATAGATATGAAATTTACAGAAGATGAGAATGATTTTGTATATGATTTGTGGTTATTAACTGCAAAAAAAAGAATGTTTTTACTAAATACAAAAGAGGGTATTGATGAAAGTATGGTATTGAGTTGGAAAAGTAAGCTAGAAGATTTAACAGGTGATCCTGTTTTAACAACGGATGTAAAGCTTGTTGGGGAGATGTCTGATATGGATGAAGATGGTATTGATGAATATACTGAACTTCTTGGATATAGGCCTATTACAATAAAGGATATTGTTAAATGTGCATATGATAGGTTAAATCTTTTAACATTTTATACTGGTTCTCAAAAAGAGTGTAACGCTTGGACGATAGAGAAGGGTGCTACTGTTAAAGAAGCTGCTGGTGTTATACATACTGATTTGGAGAAAAATTTCATCACTGCGGATGTTGTTAGGTTAGAGGATTTACTTGATTGTGGAGGTTGGAATCAGGCTAAAGAAAAAGGTCGAGTCAGAAATCAAGGTAAGGAATATATTGTACAAGATGGTGATTATGTAATTATTCTTGCAAATGTATAGATTTATTTATAAGATAGGGTTGTGTTTGAAAGATATTATGAGAATTTATGGTTTGGTATGTGTTAGTTCTTGCTTACTGCAACCTTTTCTGATAAAATCGTTTTTCGTTCAGGGATAATTTATTTGTATATAGTTTTGATGACAAAAGATAGTAAATATTATGAGTTAATAGTTGCTTTAAAGCCATTGTTACCAGATGACGTAAGAAAAGCTCTTCATCAAGAGTTTGTAAATATGGTTACTGATAATGGTGGAGAAGTGCTTGATGTTGACGTATGGGGTAAGAGATACTTATCTTTCAAAATAAAAGGTCACAATGAAGGCTACTATATTATATATAGTTTTAAGTTAGGTGCTTCTTTTATTGGTGAATTTAGAAGGCAATTAGAGTTAAAACAAGATGTGTTGAGATATATGATTACAGAAGTGGAAGATGTTAAGAGTATTGGTAAGAGGATTAAGAAAAAAGAAATAGAGATTTAAGAAAGATTTAATAATTAGGAGTTATATTAGAGGTAAGTTAAATTTATATATACAAAAATAATGGCTGCAAGATCTTTAAATAAAGTTATCCTTATCGGTAACTTAACAAGGGATCCAGAGATGAGATATACAAACTCTGGAACACCAGTAGTAACTTTTGGTATGGCTACAAACAAGTCATGGAAAGATACTAATGGAGAGACAAAAGAGCTAGCTGAATTCCATAATATTGTAGCTTGGAATAAAATGGCAGAAATTTGTCAACAACTTTTAGCTAAAGGTATGAAGGTATATATTGAAGGTTCACTGAACACAAGGTCATGGGATGGTGAAGATGGTGTAACTAGATATAAGACTGAAGTTAGAGTTACGGATATGATTCTTTTGGATAGCAAGGGAAAGCAAGGTTCTGGTATTCAAGAGAGTGAAGAGGGTGACTCTAAAAAAGTAGAAGCTCCTGTTGAGGATGTCCCTGAAGAAATTGCAACTGAGGAAGTTGCTCAAGATAGTGATCCTTTAGAGGATGATTTGCCTTTTTAATTTGTTTTAAATAAGTAATGTCAGAGGAAATAGTAAAAAATACAATAGTTGCATCTGAAGATGCTTTTGAAGAGATTAAAAGTTTATCATCTGATGATGATTCTTCAATATCTGATTCATATTCAAAAAACAAGAAGAAACCAAGAAGAAAAAAGTATATTCAGAATCTTAAGTGTCCTCTTTGTGAATCTGGTGTTAAGGATGTTACATACAAGGATATATATCAGTTAAAGAAATTTACATCTGTTAGAGGTAAGATCATTTCTACTGAAAAATCAGGAGTATGTCATAATCATCAAAGGCAATTAACAAGAGCAATTAAGAGAGCTAGATATATGGCACTATTGCCATTTGTAGCTAAGGATTAACTCTGATTTGAATTCTGGAAAGGGAGGTTTAAAAACCTCCCTTTTTTGTTTTTGATTGAAAAGCTATATGTTTTTAAGTAATATATCAGTAATGTTAAAACTGCCAATATTACAAAAAAATTCATATATAAGTATTCTAATCAAAGATAATGCAATTAGTGCTCATTTAGCATATACAGACTATAATGCTGACAGATCATATATACTGTCAGACTTCACAGATCTAACAGCATTAAGAAAAAGAATAGATGATGATTTTTTTAATAAAAAGTTTTGGTATGAATATTTTGATAATTTAGAAAAAGTATTTAATTGGGACATTGTAGATAGAAATACTTTAGATAATTTCTCTTTTAGGAAGTTCTCAAAAGAAGGTGATGGTGTGAATGGTATTAGAGTATTGGTAGATGATAATCAAAAATATTTTAATAAAATATTTTCATCCTTAAGAGATTTTTCTCAAGATATTTCTTTACGTATCTTTGATGACAATTACATGCGAATATTAATAAATGATCTGGCTGAAAGAATGGGTTACGATGATCTTCTTTGGGTTGATATGGATTTACAAATTTTTTCATTGTACAGAAGTACATTGATTAAGAAGAAAAATTACGAAAATGAAAGGTATTTCCAAAAGTTAAAAATTAATTGGGAAAATGAATATGGAGTAATTGATTCCATAAAAGATTCTAGAATAAAGGCATTTCTATCGTCTGAAATATCTTTACACGAACTTATGAACAAGTGGAGTAATTTTGTTTTAGATAAGAAATATTTTCTAGAAGATCCTAGTCTAAAAGACATATTAAGATCATATACAACAATACAGTTGTACTCTATGTACCAAAATAAAGGAGAAAATTGGAATAACTTTGGAATGGATGAGAATAAATCGGCAATTATTCTAACAGGATTTGTGCCTAAGGTGTTAAGTAAACAGATAACCTTACTATCTTTAATAGATGGTCTTGAATTAGCAGGATCTTTTGATTGTTATTGGGATCTTGAAAATAAATTGTTTACATACGGAAGAAGCTATATAGAAGGTCCTAAATCTATAGACATTATATTGGGGAAGTCTGATATATTAGGTAGTACAACTCGAGTACTAATACCAGAGATCAGGAAACAGAATAACTCAAATAAAGTAATACTAAGTGGTTTTGTAGACTCATTAGATTTAGGAAGAAATGAATTCTATGCACTTTCACCTAATTTCACTCTGTTTAATTTACCAATATCAGAAGAAAAACTTATTTTTGAAGGAGAGTATAAGAATGGTGCAAGGTCATATGATGGAAATTCAAAAGTTAACTTTATATCGTCATTAGGTGGTATTTTGTATGACACAATATTGGTCGATGCTCGTCCTAGACCAATTGTTTACGGGCCAGATGCTTACGATAACAGATTAAAATTACAGATATGGTTAAATGATCGTTAGAAGAAATATATTCGAAAAATATAGTAATTATCAATTTTCAATTCCATTGAATGAGAAAGATCGTCCATTAGTTTCAGTAGGTCAAGATTTGAAAGAAGGAGATAATCTATATATCTTGAAGAAAAACAATCTGAAAGATTCTTTTTATGTACCAAAGGAAATAGGGTGTGATCTAAGAAAAGTATCTGAATATATTACATGTATTAATGGCGAGTATGTTCAGGAAGGAGATGTTTTAGCCGAAAAGATTGGTAATGGAGGTCTTTTTCTGAACAAGTTGGTTTCACCATCTTCTGGTTTGGTAGATCTATCAAGGCTTAATACTGGTTTCTTAGATATTTTAGGTGAAGAAACAGAATCTTTAATTAAAAGTCAATTTGAAGGTAAGATATTGGATGTAAGTCCTTTAGATGGCATTAAAATTTCAACTTCAGCTCAAGCCTTTGATTTGATCGCAATATCAAAACCAAATGAAAATATCAAAGGCTTGCAAAAATATTACACAGGAGAGCTTACTGTCTTAGGACAAGATAATGAACTTCTATTTCAGGGTGATGATATTTGTTATCAAAACAAAATTGTTTTTGTAGGTAAACATCTTCACCCTAATTTGTTAAAGGATCTTTTTGAAAAAGGAGCAAGCTTTGTTCTGACGTGCTCAATGGATTATTCAGATTTTAGAGAACAGAAATTACCTGTAGGAGTTATTAATGGATTTGGTAATATTCATTCTAGTGATAAATTGGTTAAAGAGTTATACAAATATAATGGTTCTTACATGGTTATTGATTGGGATGAAATTCAAGCATTTTTACTTCTGAAAGATAGAACAAAAAAAATAGATCCTGGTATTTTTGTTAAAAATTTTGTAGGTAATCTCGTTATGTCTAAATCTGTAGCTAATTATGGAATGTTGGGTACGATAATTTTAGTTCAGGAGGGTGGGGAATATGTTACTGTCGAATGGGAAAAGGGTAGTTCTACAGTGATAAATATCGCCTTACTAGAATTTGTATCTCTTTAGAGTATAATTTTAGTTTAATAAAAATTTTAAAAAGTAATCAATTTATATGAATAAGGTAGAAACAAAAAATAGTAAAACAATATGGATCATAATTCTTACAGTATGTATGTTATGTATAGGATTTGTATCCGGCAGAATATTTCAAAGTAATGGTGGTTCACAACTGTTATACAATATTCAGAAAAATATAAACCCTAAAGAAATAGATGCGGATATGCTTTGGTATGTTTGGAATATCATGGAGAATCAGTATGTTGATTCTGATAAGGTATCCAGAGAAGACATGCTATATGGTGCTATCAAAGGTATGGTTAGTTCCTTTGAAGATCCTGCAACAATATTTTTAGATCCAGAAGAAACAAAAGAATTTAACTCTGCTAGTGAAGGTAAACTGTTTGAAGGAATAGGTGCTGAGTTAGGATATGAAAACGGGACTGTTATAATAGTTTCTCCAATAGAGGGATCTCCTGCAAAAGAAGCGGGTATAAAAGCAGGTGACTATATTCTTGCAATTGATGGTGTCGAACTTTTACCAACAGATACTGTATATGATGCTGTAAAAAAAATTAGAGGAGAAGCTGGTACAGATGTTGTTTTAACAGTTCTTCATAAATCAACCAATGAAACTGAAGATATAAAAATAACAAGAAGAGAAATAACAGTACCTAGTATGGAAGTTGCATTTGTAGGTAGTAATAAAGATATAGCATACCTTGATCTTGATAGATTTACTGATTCTTCATATTCAAATTGGACAAATGTTTGGGATCAGAATGTAAAAAAAATTAAAGATTCGGGTGTGAAAAAAATGATTCTTGATTTAAGAGGTAATCCAGGAGGATATTTCGATGCAGCTGTATATGCAGCTGATGATTTCTTAGACTCTGGATTTATAATATCTCAACAACAAGATGGTAATGGTGCTGTAAAAGAATATGAGTCAACTAAAGGAGGTCAATTATTGAATATAAAATTAATAGTTCTTGTGGATCAAGGCAGTGCATCAGCATCTGAAATCTTAGCAGGAGCTTTACAACAATCAAAAAGAGCTGAAGTTATTGGTCAAAAGACATATGGAAAAGGTACTGCACAAAGTGTTATAGATTTGAATGATGGTTCTAGTTTGCATATAACAATTTTAAAATGGTTATTACCTGATGGTTCTTGGTTGAATAGAGAAAATTCTATAAAACCAGATTTAGAAATTGAATTTACAGATGAAGAATTTGTCAAAGGTAATGATCCTCAGTTAGATAAAGCTATTGAAGAAGTAAATAAATAAATTAAAACTAAAATACATATGGAAGTAAAAAAAGAGAAATTAGAAAAAAAAGACCTTATTGTAAAAAAAGAGAAAGAAGTTAAAAAGGATAGTAAAAATAAGAAAAATTTTTCCATAATATGGCCATTACTAGGTGGATTCCTTTTAATATTCTCAGTCTTAGTATTAACAAGTGTATATCTGATTTTTAGATTCTCAGATAAGATTACTCCATATTTTGATTCATTCTTTGGATATGATCAACCATCCGAAAGTAAAACAGAATTGGTTGTTACTGAAGAAGAAAACAATGTAATTAACATTGTGAAAGAAAATGAAGCATCTGTTGTAAGTATTGCAATATCAAAATTGAGTTTTAGTCAAGGAGAAGGACTTGTAGATACAAGTAGTAATATCGGTACTGGTTTTGTTGTTGATCCTAATGGAATTATTGTAACCAATCAACATGTAGTCTCTGACACAGAATCTGATTACAAAGTAGTTACAAATACAGGAGATGAATATGAAGTTGTAGAAATAGTACGAGATGACGTAAACGACATAGCAATAATTAAGATAGATGCAAAAGATTTAAATGCAGTTGATTTAGGAGATGCTGAGAATCTTTCTGTAGGACAATCAGTAATAGCAATAGGAACACCATTGGGTGAATATTCAGGAACAGTAACATCCGGTATCATAAGTGGTCTTAATCGTTCTGTATCTGCTAGTAGTGATTGGTTTGGCTCTACAACTAAGACATATGAAGACGTAATACAAACAGATGCTGCAATAAACCCAGGGAACTCAGGAGGTCCATTGATAAACTCGCAAGGAAAAGTAATAGGAGTTAATTTTGCTACTACATCAGGAGCAGATAATATCTCCTTTGCTATACCAATAAATAAAGTATCAAATAGAGTAGAGGAGTATCGTACTTACGGGAAATTTATAAAACCATATATGGGAGTATCCTACCAAATGATCTCTGATTACGAAGCACTATATTATGAAGACGTTGTAGCTGGAGCTCTAATAATAAGACTTGATCCATTAGGACCAGCATACTCTGGGGGAGTAGAAAAAGGAGACATAATAACTGAGTTAGGTGGGGAAAAGGTAAACAAATCATTGGCACAACTAATACAAAAACATAAAGTTGGCGAAGAAGTCGAAATCAAAGTATGGAGAGATGGTAAAGAAATCAAATTGAAAACAACTTTAATAGAGGCTGATTAGGACAAATCTATTTAAAGACCTGAAATCTTTTAAAACAGTATACTCATACTTAGAAAAAGATTTAGATATAAGATCTATACAGTTATCTAAAGTAGATGGCTCTATCTCTATAAGAATTTTACAATCCGTTATATCTCTATTAACTATTTGTTCAAAAAGTTCTCTGTAATATTTCAAACCATCCTCTCCACCGTCTAAAGCGAATTTGGGTTCATATTCTTTAACACTTTTATCTAAATCTAGATACTGTTTAGTCGGTATATATGGAAGATTTGCTAAAAACAATACAGGAGTATTAATTTCAATATCCTTGATGAGATTTGTATTTACAAAAGCTATAGAATTACTATTATCTAAAATTCTTTGACTATTAAGCTTTGCAATATCTAATGCCTCTTTACTTGTATCAGTAGCAATAAAGTTGCTATCACACTTATAGTTATCATAAATAATAATTTTTAACAAAGAAATTATAATACATCCAGAACCAGTACCAACATCAATAATCGATCTAAAGGGAGTAGAGGAGTCCTTTATCAAATCGTAAGCCTTAAGAACAAGATCTTCTGTTTCTAGTCGAGGAATAAGAGTATATTTGTTAACAATAAATTCATTACTTAAAAAATCAGCAGACCCTTTTATATACTCCCAAGGAATATTATTTTTTAAAGAGGAAAAGATTTCCTCTAACGGAGTTTTTGATAATAATGAAAAATCATAAACCTCATTTGAAATACGCTGAAAATCATTGTAACCAACACATTTCAAGACCTCTTGAATATCAAAAATTGTTTTAAGATTCCTATCCACAATATTTAGTTGTTCTCGATTAACTGTAACTGTATTCCTGCTTTAACATCATCAACAACCTCTTGAATATTTCCACCCAAAATTTCTTCTAATGCAAACCAAGACTTCTTTATCCTATGATCTGTAATCCTGTTCTGAGGGAAATTATAAGTACGAATCTTCTCAGCTCTCATAGAAGTACCAATCTGAGAAGACCTCATATCAGATCTTTTTGCTTGCTCTTCGAGCCTCTTCATCTCGTATAACCTTGACCTTAGCAAAGCCATAGCTTTCTCCTTGTTTTGAGCCTGATGCTTAGTCTCCTGACAACTAACTACTATACCAGTAGGGATATGAGTAATTCTAACGGCAGAGTCTGTTTTGTTAACACATTGACCACCAGCACCCGAAGCTCGCATAACCTCAACATACAAATCTTCCTGATTTATAGTAACATCAAGATCTTTAGCCTCTGGTAAAATTGCAACAGAAGCCGTAGATGTATGTATTCTCCCGGAAGATTCAGTAGAAGGAATTCTCTGTACCCTGTGAACACCGCTCTCATATTTCAAGTACTTAAATGCATTCTTACCCTGGATATTTGCAATAACCTCCTTATATCCACCTCCCTCAGTTATATTGCTAGTAACAATATTAACCTCCCAACCTTTATTGATAGCAAAATTCTTATACATTCTAAATAAATCAGCAGCAAAAAGAGCAGCCTCATCACCACCAGCACCAGCCCTTATCTCTAAAATAGCAGACTTATCATCATCAACATCATGAAATTCACGATCAATTTTCATAGCAGAAATCTCTTTATCCAGAGAAAGAATATCCTCTTCCAATGAAACCATCTCATCTAAAGCTAAATCTCTTAAATCACCATCAGAGTCAGATTTAGACATTTCGAAAGCATCATTATATGCTCTCAGAGCTTTTTGAATAGCTGAAATTTTAACAGAAAGATTCGCATAATAGCCTAAATCATTACTCAATGCTGACATATCCTCTCCATTCTGATGACCACTTGCAAGCAATTTCTCTATCCTAGAAACTTCTTCTTGAGGTTGGTTTGTGGAATATTTTTTATTTAACGAGACTAAATCCATATAAAGGATAATAACATGTTAGATTGAAATAGGAAATTTGTTACTTAGAAACCCTTGCGTTATCCAACATGTCCTTTAATGTAAGTCCAGTTGATCCTTTAGATGAAATCTGTTCCATCTTACTCTTTCTAGCAGCCATCTTCTCTTTCTTACTTCTGAAAGAAAGCTTTTCAGCCTTAGCAGCTCTATCCTCAAATTTCTTAACAAGATTATCTGTATCAACGATCTTCTGTTCACCAGTATAAAAAGGATGACATTTAGAACAAATGTCTACTGTAAATGAATCACTTGCCAAAGTAGAACCAGTAACTATGGAATTTCCACATGAACAAGTTATTGTTAAATTGTTATTGTAATCAGGATGAATATTTTTCTTCATAACGAGACTGATTATAACAAAAGAATTAAACAGTGTCTACTATAACTTTAGACTGAAAGATAATCCTTACTGTATAAGTAACTATTACGTATTTTTAATATATTTTTAACATACTATTTGCACTCTGTTGGCAGGTGAAATTTATCTTGTTATACTGAATTATGAAATATCCAAAAAGTATTCAAAACCGTATCAAGAGAGTTGAAGGACAAGTAACGGGAGTTAAAAGAATGATTCTCGAAGAGGAATCTGATATGAAGGTAATGACTCAACTACAGGCAGCTATATCATCTTTAGAGGGTTTAAAAACAGAAATGATAAAACAACAGATGAAAGAATCTTTAGTTGATGATGTTCGAATATCATTAGGAATTTCAGAATAGGGTAACAGATCTGAATTGCCCCTCAGAATTTGTTATACTACAATACTAGATCAAACAAATTTTACTTATATAAATAAAAATCATGAAAATAAAAAGAATTGGTTGGACATCTTTTTTACTAAGCTCTTCAAAAATATCTTTAATTACAGACCCATTACTATTAAATGCTTCTGGTGTTAGTTTCCCCAAAACCCCTGCTGATATAGCATTATTTACAAATGTCAAAAAAGATCCTCAAAAATCAATAATATTAGATAATGATTTAGAAAAGAAAATTGTTCCTGATACTAGAGACTCAGTAATGGAAATATATATGCCAGGTGAATTTGAAGTAGGAGGAATGATGATCAGAAGAGATGTAGGTACTAGTTTCTATATGATAGATCAAAAAACAGTAAGAGTTGTTTACTTGGGTGGTATAGATGAATCTTTTGATGTTGAAAAAGTAAAAGATCTCGGTGACGTAGATGTACTAATTGCTCCTGTAGGTAATAGTGATAGCTTTTTGAGCTTTGAGAAATTAGAAAAAGTATTCTCATATATCGATCCTGAAATATTACTCCCTTGTGCATATGCAGAAGATGGCAGTAAAGAAAAAAACAACTTGAAGAGTAAAGAAGAATTTATCAAACATTTTGGTTTTACAAACGTTCATGATGAAAGTTACATAACTGTAAAGCCATCAATCAAAGAAGAGGAACAAAAAAGTATGGAAGTTATATTCTTGTAAAATATGGAAATACATTTACCACCACAAAATATAGAAGCAGAACAATCCGTTATTGGATCTATGCTTATGGACAAAGATGCTGTTATTGCAGTTTCTGGCTGGCTTAGAGCGGAACACTTTTACGATGAAAGGCATGGTCTAATATATGAAAATATATTAGAACTTTTTAGTGACGGATTACCAATTGACATGGTAACTCTTTCCGATAGATTAAGTAAAAAGAAAATCCTTAAAAAAGTAGGAGGAAGAACATATCTAGCCGACCTTGTATCAATTGTTCCAACATCTTCTCATGCTGAAGAATATGGTGAAATTGTAAAAGAAAGTGCCACAAGAAGAGGCCTTATCTCTGCTGCTAAAGATATTAGTCGCATAGCATTTGATGAGACAACACCAATTGCAGAAGTTGTAGATAGATCAGAAAAAGTAGTATTTGATGTTGCACAAACAGGTATTAAATCAAACTTTGTACACGTAAAAGACCTTCTTAAAGATGCCTATGAAAGAGCTGAAAGAGCAGATAACGATGAATCATATTTAGGTATATCAACAGGATTTAAAGACTTAGACTCTTTACTTGGAGGTTTCCAGAAATCAGACCTTGTTATCCTTGCTGCTAGACCTTCAGTAGGTAAGACTTCTTTAGCCTTGGATATGATGAAACATGCTGCTCTCGTTGAAAAGAAGACTGTAGCATTTTTCTCTCTAGAAATGTCCCAGACACAAATCATGGATAGATTAATGGGTATGCAATCAGGAATACCTTTTTGGGAAATGAGAACAGGAAAATTAAGTGATGAAAAATTTATGAAATTAGCAGATACCATGGGTGAACTTGCCGATGCAAATATATTTATAGATGATCAAGCTGGTCAACATATTAATACCGTTAGAACAAAAGCAAGAAGACTTGCATTAGAAAGAGGTGTAGATATTATCTTCATTGACTACCTTCAGCTTATGCACGGTAATAGCAAAGAGAGTAGGACACTTGAGGTTGGTGAAATATCCCAAGGATTAAAAAATATTGCAAAAGAATTAAATGTACCTGTAATAGCTCTATCGCAGTTATCTCGTGCTATTGAACAAAGACAAGGAAGAAGACCTCAATTATCTGACCTTAGAGAATCAGGCTCTATTGAACAGGATGCAGATGTTGTTTTGTTTGTAGATAGGGAAGAGACATGGAATCCAGATACTGAAAATAAAGGAATTGGAGAATTGACTGTAGCAAAACATAGGAATGGACCTACGGGTATTGTTAAATTAGCTTTTGTTCATGAAATTGCTAGTTTTAGAAATTTGTATAGAGAGAGTAAATAATTACTTTAAACACTTCATAAATACCTATTGTATTTGGTATAATGGCACATAATTACAAGGTCGAGTGGTGGAACTGGCAGACACGCGGGACTCAAAATCCCGTGCTAGCAATAGCGTGAGGGTTCAATTCCCTCCTCGACCATTTCAAAAACAGAAAGGAATTATTATGAATATCGAAAAATTTATACTTGATTTACTAAACGGAGTTGTTGAAGTAAATTTCCAATTTATCATCAATGTACTATTTGTCGGTTTAATAATCTTCTGGATAGTCGTTTTAGGTTGGGTTTG
>CALLXA010000047.1 GCA_938015795.1 uncultured bacterium
CCGGGGTGGCCAATAACTTAGTAGTAACAAGACAACTGTCACCCCGGGGTGATATAATTTAATATCTTTAATTTAAAATCATATTCAAATGGATTTGTTGCAACAAGTAACTGCACTAGCTAAAAGAAGAGGTATTCTATTCCCAAATTCTGAGATATATGGTGGCATAGGTGGTTTCTGCGACTACGGCCCAGTGGGTGTTGAAATGAAAAACAATCTTAAAAGATATTGGTGGAAGAATATTGTCGACAAGAGAGAAAATGTTGTTGGTATTGATGGAACAATAATTACACACCCTAAGGTTTGGGAGGCCTCTGGTCATGTAAAAGGTTTCGCTGACGAAGTTATCGAATGTAAAACTTGCCATCAAAGATTTAGACCTGAGGATATTGAGAACAATTGTCCGAAATGTGGCAACAAAGAATTCACAGATGCTAGGACATATAATATGTTGTTCAAAACGGAGGTTGGAGTCATCGAAGGTGATAAACAAACAGCATATTTAAGAGGTGAAGCTTGTCAGACAATATATCTAGATTTTAAAAATGTTGTAGACTCAACTCGGCAACAAATCCCTTTTGGTATTGCACAAATAGGTAAAGCTTTTAGAAACGAAGTTACACCTAACAAATTTACATTCAGGACAAGAGAGTTTGAGCAATGGGATTTGCAGTATTTTGTTCATCCTGATGATATGGATAAATGTTTTGAATACTGGAAAGAAGAGCGAATGAATTTCTACAAAAAATTATATCGTAAAACAGATAATCTTAGATTCTATGAACATCCTCATGACAAATTAGTTTTCTATGCAAAGAAAGCTTTTGATATCGAATATAAGGCTCCTTGGGGTTGGGCTGAAAACGAAGGTATTCACTGGAGATCAGATTATGATTTAACTCAACATAGTAAGTTTTCTGGCAAAGATCTTTCATATACTGACCCTCAAACAGGTGACAGATTTATTCCAAACATTGTTGAAACTTCAGGAGGTGTTGATAGAACCTTTTTATTCTTACTCTTGGATGCATATGAAGAAGAGAAACTTGAGAATGGTAATACTCGAACAGTTTTAAAAATTCACCCAGATATAGCTGCTTACAAAGTGGCAATCTTTCCTCTTGTTTCAAACAAAGAAGATATCGTAAGCAAGGGTAGAGAGATTTTTGATATGCTTTCAGATGATTATAAGGTTATATGGGATGATAGAGGTAATATTGGTAAAAGATATAGGTATCAAGACGAGATAGGTACACCATTCTGTATTACTATTGATTATGAGACTTTAGAAAACAATACAGTTACAGTAAGAGATAGAGATACAATGGAACAGAAAAGAGTAAAGGTAGAAGATTTAGATGAAGTTTTAAATAATTAAAAATCAAAAGAGGGACGCCTGACCCTCCGCAGGCGCCCCTCTCTTTTGTCAAACATTAACCCAATTTAACAAATATCCAATATTTTATATTCAACAATCCTATCATCAAGATTCAATCTTACTGTATCTCCTAATTTTGAATTTATCAATTTTCTACCAAGAGGAGACTCATCTGAAATATGATTTTTAAAAGGATCTGATTCTATTGAGTCAACAAGTTTAAATTTTAATGTCTTCCTACCAACTTTAACCAAAACCTCACAACCAAGTTCTATAATGTCATGTTTTTTATGTACATCATCATCATCAAGTACTTGTGCATACAAAAGAATGTTTTTTATTTCAGCAATTCTACTATCCAAATTTTTCTTATCCTCTAGCAATCTAGAAACAGCAGTTGTCTCATCACTTAAAGAATCGCTTCTGGCATCTTCAAGATCAGAAGCCAATCTTTCTGATTGAATTTCTTCAAGATCAAAAAGCTCTTTCTCTAACTCTGTTTTTTTCTCTTTTGTTATCTTCAAATTTTCATCCTCCATATCTTTTACCTAAAAATATTTAGATACAGAAGATTATATAATATTTAGATACGCTAAGCAATATCCTAGAATGCGAAAGATATAGTATCAAGTACACTCTGTGCTACAGCTTTAGATTCTGGATATTTCCCATTAAAATAATAAGCGATGTCATAAATATAATCATCACCTAAAACAAGATATCCATCCCAATGCGAGTCTAGACCTATCCTAGTATATTCAAACACTTCCTTATCCCACTTACTTACAACATCACCATTTACAGGATAATCTTCAGGCTTTTCTTCTGGCAAATCATAAAGCTTATCAACACTTGCAATGTAATCTTTCTTCAATTTCTCAATATCTTTATATTCACCTTTTTTATAAATATCTATAGATATATAATTTTCATTTAATACACCTTGTCCACCGCCAACATTGCTAGGCACCCATTCAGGGAAGAATTTTAATGTAAATGTTGATTGGTAATTTGGTAAAAACTCTATTATAGAATCAGATCTATTCCCTATATTCCATCTAGATTTAACCTCAGTACCTCCTAATTCATGCTTCAATGTATAGTTAGGCAAATTTACACTAATATCATACTCAGGAATAGAATACAAAACGGCATTATCCAATTCAGTTGGCTTAAAAGCAACCATTTCTCCTTGATCAACATCATTCTCAATCTCTTTCTCTGTAACCTTTTCTCCAGCATTACCTGAAAGAAAATCTGTCTTTACATAAAGGAAACTATAAGTTAGAACCATTGTAGAAATAACAAACAGTACAAGCAACGAAACTAATAAAATAATGATATTTTTCTCCTTCATGAGGAATACTTTTAAATTTATTTAATTTAAAGTATATCAGGTCTCTTCTCTTTTGTAATCCTTTCACCCATGTCCTTTCTCCATTTCTCTATCTCTTTATGATTTCCTGAAAGTAATACTTCTGGAACTTTCCAATTATTAAAAACCTCAGGTTTAGTATACTGTGGAAAATCTAAACTATTTGAATTAAAGGATTCATCATTCAAAGAATTCTCATTACCCAGTACATCTGGTAACAACCTAGTAATACCATCAACTAAAACCAAAGCTGGTAATTCACCACCTGTTAAAATATAATCCCCTATTGAAAATTCATAGTCTACAAGATTGTCATAAACTCTGTAGTCAATATCTTCATATCTTCCACAAAGAATAATGTAATGAGAACTGGCTTCAGTTTTCGAGAATTCCTGTAATTTACCCTGAGTTAATTTTTCACCTCTTGGCGTTGTTATTAACACTTTTGTATTCTCTTGTTTTAATTCCTCTACAGCCTTAAATATTGGTTCAACTTTCATAACCATACCAGGACCACCTCCATATGGAGTATCATCAACCGTCTTATGCTTATTATCAGCCCACTGTCTTAAATCATGCACCTCTATCTTCACCAATTTTTTTTCTTGAGCAATTCTAAGAATTCCAATATCTATATATTGCTGTATTACTTCTGGGAAAATTGTAATAATATCAAATTTCATATGGATATACTTTAAAATATTTATATCACCCCGGGGTGGTATGTGGTACCGCTACGGGGAATCGAACCCCGATTGCAGGATTGAGAATCCTGTGTCCTAACCGTTAGACGATAGCGGCTTATCATTATCAAATATGTATTTTACCATAAATAATCCATCTTGAAAAAGCTCACTACAGGTTGCTATTTATTTGACAATTAAAGTATCTACATATATATTTATCAGTTACTAATTTAAAAGACACTAAACACTATGAACATGTACAAAACAACTAAAGAAGGTCTTGAAAATCTTGTTACAGAGTTAAAACAAAGAGAAAGTGAACTAAGAGAAAAAATTAAACAAGCTTTAAATGAAGCTAGAAATCAAGGTGATTTAAGAGAAAACGATGGCTATTCATTAGCAATAGAGGAACAGCAAGCAAATGAAGCCAGAATAGCAGAGCTAAAGGAGAAAATTGAAAATGCAGAAATTGTTGAATCTTCTAAAAACTGCGATGTTAAAGAATGTAAAGTAAATATTGGTAATACAGTAACACTTCAAGGTGAGAAAGAGGTTAAATATGATATTACAGGAGAAGAAGAAGCAAATCCTTTAGAAGGCAAAATATCTTATATATCCCCTATTGGAAGTGCTATTTTAGGCAAAAAGGTAGGTGACGAGGTTAAGATAAAGACACCAAAAGGTATTACTGCTTACAAGATTTCCAAAGTCGAATAATTAAGGATGGATTAAAGATCCCTCTTCCATTATTTGTTCAAAAGATTGTTTAATCCTTATACTCTTTCCCCCACAAATATAAAAAGAGATCTTCTTCCTATCACAAAACTGTGCGCACTCAGTATCTATAGGGATATTTGAATTAGGTATATGTCTATCACCATTGGTTATATTAAAAAGTTCAAAATATCCATCCCAAGAGATATCATTTATAGGCTTAGCATCGCGATCTTTAGATGGATCAACAGTATAGACATGATCTATGTTAGATATTTTAATAACCCTATCAACATCTAAAATATCTGCAAATACAGCAGCATCAAAATCAGTACTCCAACCTGATTTTAAACCTCCACTAACAAGATTTTTAGAATTACCATTCATCAAATATTCGTAAGCATCTCCTAAAGTCTTAGGAAGAAAGATAGAAGAATCTTCTAAAAATCCCTGCACAAGAGCAGCATTCGTTTGTGTCACTGACATAGCTATATTATGCAAATATTCTTCACCTCCAATGGAATCAGCGATCCTTTTATGCATATCTCTAGATAGTTGCCCTCCTCCTACAACTATAACTATTTTGGAATATCTTTGCTTAGCTTCTAAATACCAAATCTTTAATTTTTGAAGAATATCAAAATTAATATCCAGATTGCTATCATAGAGTATCGAACCCCCCACCTTAAGAACTATATTATTTTGCATCATATATTAAGGATTAGAATTAAAGAAATTATGACATACAGAAACGGAGCAAGATAATCTGTTAAATAGCACTTACCCGAAAATCTTATATTCCAAAGTGAAGTTACCAAATAAAAAGCCAATGATCCTACAGCAGGAATTATAAAGAGATTCGAATTCCAAAATATAATTAAAACAATAGCAACGAATATTGAGCTTAAGATTGATACAACCAATTCTACAAATCCCAATCTATCATGAATTTTTAAAACTGAGAGTAATAATACTATTGAAGATAGGAAAGATGCGATAGAAAATATCTCCAAACTAAATCCTAATCGTATATATACATTCAAGAGAAGATAGAATGTTGTTATACAAATAAAATCAAATATTGCCCTTGTAGCACTTTCAAGTGAGTAAACTTTATTTAAAGAACTTTTTACATTTAGGAATAAAACTAAGAGTAATACCATACTGATAGATAAAGTAAAATGTCCTAGTAATTCATTTTTATTAAAAAATAGGAATAATAAAATTGTAGAATAGAAAACTGCCG
>CALLXA010000048.1 GCA_938015795.1 uncultured bacterium
AGATATGCCGTATCCATTTAATTCAACTGAAATATCTTGATTTGTGATTATTAAATATGCTCTTTGACCGAGTATATCAAAATCTTCACCCTTAACATTACCATTTTCTTTAACTAACAAATTTTGCCATTTATCACCAAAGTGTTCACCTATCAATATTATATTATTATATTTATTCATTAACCCTGATGCCGTAAGCTTTTCATTTTCGGAGTATGGGGTGAATTTTGTTGAAACAAAGTTTACACCATTTGAAAGAGTTATTACTTGGGATGAAATTTTACACGTAGATGAATCCAGACCCTCTTGTACTGTTCCTTTGCACTCTGACTCATACTTCATTTCTAATTTATTCTCTGTTAAACAACAGATTGGTTCTTTTTTTTCACAAGTACAACCATCACTACCTACTTTATATCCATTAGGACATTTATATCTAACACAACGTTGATCTGAAGCCTTGTGAGAGAGCTTTTGATCGCATTCAATACCATCACCATATCCTTCACAGTCAGAATCTACATTACATCCATAATCACCACAGGCTATCTTATCTGTTGGATTTGGATCATCATTGCCATCATCTGGAGTTATAGTTGTTCCTGTGCTTGAACAGCTATTATATCCAGAGCTAACACCTGTAAAGTTACAATCACCAACGGAGCTACTTTTTGTTAATGGCCATTTTAATACTCCTCCTGTAACCCAGTTGTATTCTGTAGAAATTGTCGAAATATATGTCAAACCAGCAGATGTATTGCAACCATCTCCAGTTTTAAATACTGCACCCCACACTATCAATTTTGAATCAATACCACTGTTTGTTGCACTTGCTTTTGAAATTGCATTATCATATCCACAACTTGAATGACCAGAGAGGTATGATTCTCCTTGTGATACTAAGCTTAAGAATCTATCTAATTGTTGATTGAAATCATGACCAGGAATACCGCCGCCATTTATACCAAAATCTTGTACACTACTAAGATTTGCATAGTTACTAGCACCTGATTCATTTAACCAAATAGTGAGAGCAAAGGCTGGATCTACACCTTTACTGCTAGCTCTACAAACAACATCACCGTAGCATTCGTTTGCATAATGTCCTTTTGGACAACCAGCGACCCATCTCTCTGCTAAGTCTGCAATCTTAGTTTTGCTTCCACCTGAATAGTTTGCATTAGAACCAGCTTTACAATTAACACCACTATCTGCATATGCGTTTTGAATACCAAAGATTTGAGCAGAATACTCCTTGAGTTGATTATCAGACAGATAATTTCCATATATTGATTCTTCGTAATCTTTAGAATCCAAATCCATAACCCAAGTACCATTATATTGAGTATCTAAGATATAGTTTTTTTCATTAGCCTTTATCAAGATCAAACTTTTTGGAGCATTATTACCAGTAATATATTTAGGAATACTTGGAGCATCTGCAATAGTATCAGTTTTAAATTTAAAGCTACTATAATCTTTCCATGTTTTATTATCTGTTTTTATTTCGTATATATACTCAGTATTGGGATTTAGTCCAGTTATACTACTGATATATATATTCTCAGGAGAAAGAGTGTTGTTAAATATATTCATTGAACCTTGTTTAAACAAACCCGTTGATTTTTCTTCCTTATATGAAAAAGTAGGTACATCTTTGTGGATACCTTTCCAATATATATCTACAGAAGTAGGAGTTATATTTGCAATGATTATTTCTTTTGGTTTATCTTGGAGAGATCTTTCTAAATCATATATTTTAGCTGACATAAAGGCTAAACCTGTTAACAATGCTATATTGAAAACTAAAAGTATTGGAAATTTCTTATTCATAAACAACTGTAACTATATATATAAATTAGTAAATATTATCACAAATTCTAATAAAATTTATTCAAACCGTACCTCTATCATGTTATTATATTCAAATGATTGCCCAGAGGTATAAAACAAAAATAAAAACATTATTCCAAGTTCTTGGTTTTGTATATAAAAGATATACGATTCAGGCAATATTTAGAGATGTTTTTTTTGTTATTTTTACTATCTCTCAAATATATAGCATTAGTATGTTGGGTAAATTTATAGATGCTACTGCTAAAATTCTTACAGAATGGAATAGTTTTGACCTTAGTAAATATTTAGCTACAGATTCTTTCTATTATTTAGCTCTTGTTTTAATACTTTGGATGGTTATGCAAGTAAGTACATTAGCTAGAGGATATTTCTATACATATATCTACGAACATGTTTGGCAAGATTCTCAATATTTAGTAATGTCTAAAATTTCAAATTCTAATTTACAAGATGTTGAAAAAACAAAATTTCAAGATTTAGTAACATTTATACCAAGTTATTCAGTGCAGAATTTAATAAATGCTTATGATAATTTTTCGACAATTATTAGTAGTATTATTAGTTTAACAAGTGCTTTACTAATTCTATTTGCTACTATGTCGTGGTCTGTTTTAATCTTAATTCTTCTTGTTGTACCCGAAGTAATAGCTCTTCATCTTCGTAGAAAATCAATAAGAAAATATCAAGATAAAGAAGTTGGTAGATTTAGATATCTCAACTATTTACAATCATTATCTCTAAATTTTAGCTATTTTCCTGAATTAAGAGTAGATGGAATATTTTCATTTCTAAAAAGAAAGTATAAAAGAGAATATGATAAATATTTGGATGGATATCTTGCAAAACAAGCTCTGTTTTCGGAAAATCAAGCTTTATTTTCTCTTCTCGATCAGATATTAAAATATTCATATGTTATATATTTATTAGCATTTTCAATTGTAAAAAGGTTTAGTATAGGTACTTTTACAGCATTGTTTAATTATGTTGATGTGGCGTATTCAAGCTCTTATACGGTTCTGAATTCTATGTCATTATTATCTACGCAGTTGGACTATATAGATGATTTTTTTGAACTTCTAAACTATGAAGGTTTTGGAGATAGAGGATACGGTATTGTAAAATTAAGTAAGTCTAAAACACCAAGTATAGAATTTCAAAACTTAGATTTTGCATATCCAGATGATCCTAAAACAAAAGTTCTTAATAATATTAATCTTAAAATAGAACCTGGAGAGAAAGTTGCATTCTTCGGTGGTGATGGTTCTGGTAAGAGTAGTATTGTAAAAATACTGACAGGATTATATGAAATTGTTGCAGGTGATTATGTTATTGATGGATACTCTGTAAGGGAATTGGATAGAGGAGAATTAAAAAAGCAAATTGCAGTTACTTTTCAAAATTTCATAAATTACTCATTCTCTTTGAAAGAAAATATAATTATTGCTAGTGATAGAAAAAACATTAATAATAGTTTGTATGAAAAGGTGAAAAAAGTTACAGAGGTTGATTGTTTTATGAAGAAAGAGAATCTAACTGATATGCAAGCTCTTGGTAGGAACTTACCTGGAGGTAAGGATTTCTCTCCAGGGTATTGGCAAAGATTGGCTATTGCACGAATGTTGTATAGAGACAAAAATGTATTTATCATGGATGAACCTTTAACTTTTGTTGACGCTCCTTCAAGAGAAAATATTCTTAAAAATATGTTGGAATTCTTAGGTAATGATAAAACTTTGATATATCTAACAAGAGAAACAGAAAATTTAGATATGTTTGACAAAATCTATTACTTTGATAATGGTAAAATTGTTGAATCAGGAAATTGGAAAGAATTGATGAAGAAGAAAGGGAAATTGTATAAACAACATAAGTTTAGTTTGTAATATGTTTATACTTTTGCTTCAAACAATAACGTTAATCACACTATTATTTACATATATATTTTTCTTTTTTAGAACACTCGTAATATTAATCTCTATGTTTTCAGATGTACCTTTTGTTCCTGTAAGTAGAAAAATGACTAAAGAGGTCGTAAAGGTTTTAGATATTAAAAATGAGGATTCAATATTAGAAATAGGTAGTGGTGATGGACGATTTCTATTATATGCTTCTAAAAGATACCCAAATACTAAGTTTGTAGGTATAGAGATAAATTCATTTCTTGTTCTAATTTCTAATCTTAAAAAAAGAATATTAAGAAGAAATAATTTAGAATTCCTAAAAGAAGATGCTTTAAATTTTGATAGGTACAATAAATTTAACAAAATTTTTTTGTATATGTATGATGGCTTTACAAAGAAGTTAGTAAATAAATATGAGAATGTTTTTGAAAAAAATACTATATTAGTATCAAACATATTTGGTTTTGGAAAAGTTTTTGAAAGCTCTCATAAAGTTGTAGAATATCCTGTAAAATATATCAATAAAAAAGAAAAAATATATATATGGAAGAAATGAAAATATTAGATGGTAAATCAGTTGCTCAAGAAATATTAGATGACATATCTAATGAAATTGATGAAATAAAAAGAAAAGGTGATCGTATACCACGTTTGGATATGATTTTAGTTGGAACGGATTATGGAAGTATTAAATATGTTGGAATGAAAGAGAGAACTGCAAAAGATGTCGGTATGGAGGGTGTTGTTCATAATTTAGATATGAATGTAAATACTGTAGATGTAATAAATTTGGTGGAGAAATTAAATAAGGATGATGATGTAGATGGTTTCATGATTCAATTACCATTACCAGAACATTTAAATACTAGATTAATTTTAGATAGTATAAATCCTCAAAAAGATGTAGATGGATTAACAGCTATCAATTTAGGTAAACTATTTCAAAAAGATACAAAAGCCATAGCTCCAGCAACTCCATTGGGAATAATGAAACTTTTAGATGCATACAACATAAAAATATTTGGTAAAAAATGTGTAATAATTGGTTCTAGCAACATTGTTGGAACACCACTTGCTGCTATGATGATAGAAAAAAATGCTACTGTTACAATATGTAATAAACATACGATAAACCTACAGGAAATATCTAGCACTGCAGATGTTTTAATTTCAGCAACTGGTCACGCATTGTTAATAAAAAAAGAATTTGTCAAAAATGGTGCTGTAATTATAGATGTAGGATCTAATCGTCACCCTGAAACTGGTTTACTTGTAGGTGATGTTGATTGGAACTCTATCCAAGGAATTCCTTCGTATATAACTCCTGTACCTGGTGGTGTAGGTCCAATGACTATCTCCTGTCTTATGCTAAATTTAATGACTTGTTACTACAATGGAAAAAACAAATAAAGTTTTTAACTTAATAGAGGAAGAAGCTAAAAGACAATTTGAAGGATTGGAATTAATTGCATCTGAAAATTATGTCAGTGAAAATGTATTAAGAGCAATGGGCTCTATACTTACAAATAAATATTCAGAAGGATATCCAGGTAAGAGATACTACGGAGGAAATAAATATATTGATGAAATTGAAATCTTAGCAATTGAGCGTGCAAAAGAACTCTTTGGTGCAGAACATGTTAACGTTCAACCATACTCAGGATCGCCTGCAAACCTCGCTGTAGATATGGCCCTTTTAACCCCGGGGTCAAAAATGGTTGGTATGTCGCTAGATTCAGGTGGCCATTTAACACATGGGTTCAAGGTTTCTTCAAGTGGTATATTTTTTGATTCTGCAAGTTATGGTGTCGATTCTGATGGATATATAGATTACGATGAAGTTAGAAAGATGGTTAAAGAACATCAACCTAAACTGATATGGTCTGGTTTTTCTGCATATTCTAGAATAATAGATTGGAATGAGTTTAGAAAAATAGCAGATGAGGTGAATGCTATTTTGGTAGCCGATATTGCTCATGTTGCTGGTTTAGTTGCAAAGGGTGTATATCCTTCTCCTGTTGGTATTGCTGATGTAGTTACAACAACAACGCACAAGACTCTGAGAGGCCCTAGGGGCGCAATGATAATGTGTAATGATAAGTATTCAGAGGTAATAGATAAAGCGGTTTTCCCAGGCTTACAGGGCGGTCCACATAATCATATAACAGCAGGTATAGCTGTGGCTTTAGAGGAAGCATTGGATGATTCATTCAAAAGTTATGCCGAACAGGTTGTTTTAAATGCCAAAACATTGAGTAATGAATTAATGAAGAAAGGGTACAAGATTGTTTCTGGTGGTACAGATAATCATTTGTTTTTGATTGATGTTGTAGGTAGTGTAGGTATTACAGGAAAAGAGGCTTCTGATGCATTGGAATCTGCAAATATCACATTGAACAAGAACGCTATTCCAAATGATCCTAGAAAACCATGGGATCCATCTGGAGTTAGAATTGGTACACCAGCGGTCACAACGAGAGGTATGAAGGAGAGTGAGATGATTAAGATAGCATCTTTTATTGATTTGGTATTAAAAAATCCAACTAACTTAGAAATTATTAAAAAAGTTAGGGAAGATGTTAAGAATTTTACAAAAGACTTTGCAATACCCGGTATTAAAATTTAATCGGGAATTAAAATGAAATTATCATTTCGTAAGGAATTACAAGTAATTTCTGTTAGATCAGAGGATAATTGGAATAAAGTAAGAATACATTCTCTTTTACAAAGTTCTAAGAAAAGGCCGTTGATACTTGATAGTTATATATCACAAAATTTCAATAATTCAGTCGACTCTATTACTCAAATAATTTCAACTGCTCAAAAGAGCAAGTTCGATTTGAGCGATATTGTAACAGAGATTACAGATACATTGGAAATACAAAAGAAGAGCAAGATAAACATTCTTTTGGAAGATGTTCCATATTTTTCATTAATTAGAATGAGTAATCTTTTGCATGTTAATTCCATGTTTATAGGAGATTTAAGATATTCTGTTCTTGATAATTCTAGCTTTAGTAAAATTCCCAAAGAGATATGTGAAGATAACGATGTAAGGAAGGGTTACGAGAGAATTATGTTAAAACAACTTAAGGATTATAAAGAGTTGAAAGCTTTAACAAATGAATCTTTTAAAAAACATTATCAGGTTAATGAAAAAAATAAAGGGGAATTTGTAGCATGGAAGAAAAGAGCTTTTGAGACTTCAAGATATCTTTTACCAATGGGTATTACTAGTAGAGCATCTATCTTTTGTAATGCTTTTGATCTTAGTGAACTGCTTTCATATTTAGCATCTAGTGATTCCCTAGTTGAAGATGAGATATATGAATTGATATATGAGTTATTTGTAAAAAAAAATGAAATCAATGAAGATCATGGTATACCTTTTTGGGAAGAAATTAATATAGGTTCAAATTGTCGAGATATTAATTTAAATATCTTAAAGCTATTAAAGGAAAATCTTTCTTCGAAGCAAAAAAGATTTATATACAATGGCAATATTGATTCATTATCGTTAAAATACTGTTCGGATCCTACTGAAGAACTTATTTCTCATTATGAATTTCTTTTAAATCCTTTGGGATCTTCTCAAGAGTTAGAGATTTCAGATGATATGCAGAAAAGTTTGGGTGAAATAATGTTTTTTGAAAATGGGGGTAATAATTCTTTAGGATGTGTTTCAAATATGGATGTTATTGGTTTAACTGGATTTGCTTCGCTTGATTTAATATCCTCTTTTGTTTCTAGTAATTTATTAAAAAGCTTTGTGCCTATATTAACTGATGAAATAGATTTGGAACAGGAATTATCGAGGAAGAATAATCAATGTTTTTTCTGGCCACAAATATTAAATATATCTGAATTTAAAAAGTTAAAGAAAAAATATGAGAGAAGTATCCTTGAAACATATGAACAAATTAAAAAGTGGAGAGCTATGGCTAAAAATGTACTTACAAAAGAAATTGTTGATGAATATACGAAATATTTATTACCACGAGCTCATAGTACAAAATATTTCTTCTATGCTTCAATAGATAATTTGCAGTATACTATAAATGAGAAAATTAGAGTCTCAAACCCGTTTGAAGAGAGTTTATTAATGTATGAGTGTTTAAGACTTTTAAGTTTAAAAGATTCTATCTGGAATCCATTACTTAAAAGAGTTATAAAGCCGAATGTTAATGATGTTGATCAGTTTTTAGAAAAAGAATATTTTAATTAATATATATTTATATGATACTTTCAGACAAGACTATAGAAAAAAGATTAAAAAGTGGTGAAATTGTTATTGAGCCATTTTCAAAAGATTTTTTGCAACCAGCTTCATATGACTTACATTTAGATAAAACATTTATGGTTTTTAATCGTGAGAATCATAGTTTAATTGATGTTAGAAAACCTGCGGATAATATGATGAGGACTATAGTTGTTGATGAAAATGAAGGTTATATTATTCATCCTGGTGAATTTATATTAGCAAATATTCAAGAAATAACAGGAGTTGATGACAAACATGTTGGCCGATTAGAGGGTAAGAGTTCTTTGGCTCGTATTGGTTTGTTAATTCATGCAACTGCTGGTTTTTTGGATCCTGGTAATAAGTTGAGATTAACTTTAGAGATAGCAAATCTCTCTCCATTACCTATCAAAATCTATCCCGGGATGAAAATAGCACAGATAGCTTTTGAAGAATTAGATGAGCCTTGTGCTAAGCCATATGGTTCTGAGGGATTGAATAGTAAATATGTAGGAGATATGACAGTGAAGGGTAGTCAAATGTGGAAGAATTTTACTAATAAATAGCTGTATTTAAATCTAAAATACCTGAGTAATTATGTTAGGCAGTAAAGAAATTAAAAATATAAGAAAACAGTTTCCAATACTTCATAGAAAAGTTAATGGTAATCAATTAGTTTATTTAGATAATGCTGCTACTACACAGAAACCACAGATTGTTATTGATAGTATTTCAAATTATTATAGTGAATATAATGCTAATATTCATAGGAGTTCTCATGTTCTAGCTAAAAAAGCTACCGAAGAATGGTTAGAGGCACATCGTATTGTTTCTGAATTTATCAATGCAGATAGTTATGAAGAAATTGTTTTTTTAAGAAATTGTACAGAGGCTCTTAATTTAATAGCTAGATCTTTTTCAAAAGATAATATTAAAAAAGATGATATCGTTGTTATTACAGAGATGGAGCATCATAGTAATATTGTTCCTTGGTTAATTTTGCAAAAAGAGATTGGTTTTAGGCTTGAGTATATTCCTGTTAAGGATGATTTTGAATTAGATATTGATTGGTTAGAAAATTTGATTAAAGAATTTGGTGATAGGGTTAAGGTTGTTTCTGTTGTACATCTTTCTAATGTTTTAGGTGTTTTAAATGATG
>CALLXA010000049.1 GCA_938015795.1 uncultured bacterium
CCAGGAGTATCCATGGAGATAAACCATTCTGGTACAACTCTAAAAAGCAATTCTGTTTTACATCTCCAACATTTAGGATATCTATGAGAGTAATCCATTAATTTAAAGAGAAAACCATTTTTTTCCATATATTCAAAAATTTTAGGTGTAGCATCCTTCACCTGCATACCAGTCAACCAATCAAACCCTTCCATATATACTCCAGCATCATCGATTGGCATTATTTGTTCTAATCCCAATTCTTTACCCAAATCAAAGTCTTCTTTACCACACCCAGGTGCAATATGTACAAGGCCAGTACCCTCTTCAGAACCTACCATATCCCAAGCAACAACTTCATGCTGAGCATTCTTCTTAACTTCTAATTCAGAAAATGGTGCTTCATATTTCAAACCAACAAGATCTTTACCCAAGATAGTATCTAATATTTCAAAATCTTTTCCTAAAACACTCTCTACCAAATCTTCCAAAACATAGTAAATGTTCTCTCCTGATTTCGCTTTTACATAATTAAATTCTGGATTAACAGCAACAGCAACATTAGCAACCAAAGTCCAAGGTGTTGTCGTCCAAACAAGAAGATATTCATTGTCTTTACCCTTTATTGGCAATTTGAAAAATATAGATGTATGAGTAACATCTTGATACTCTTCTGTTAATATCTCGTGTTGAGAAATAGCTGTGCCACATCTTGGACACCAAGGAACACCATCAACACCCTCATAGATCCACCCCTGTTCATTACAAGTCTTTAAGAAGTGCCAAATGGTGTAATTATTTTCAGAAGCCATTGTATAATAGCTATATTTGTTCTCATCTATAACACTATAGTCAGAGCCATCATAATCACCCCAGTTCATGAAATAACCCAATCTTCGAGATTGTTCTCTTTGAACAATAGACCATTTAACTGTAGCGTCCTTACAATCTTGGACAAATTTTTCAATTCCATATGATTCAATATCTTTTTTCGTCTTAAAACCTTTCTCCTTTTCAACTTCAACCTCAACCCAAAGTCCTTGATTATCAAAACCATTTTGAAATCTTTGTTTAAAACCCTGCATATTCTTATACCTTTGCCACAAATCTTTATATGTCCTACCCCAAGCGTGATGTACTCCCATTGGATTATTCGCCGTGATAGGACCATCTATAAAAGTAAATCTTTTTTCAGAGTTATTATTCTTTGTTAAGTACTTATCAACGATACCTTTGGAGTACCACCATTCAAGAAGCTCCTTCTCTATATCCGTAAATTTAGGCTGTGAATCTGCCTTGTTTATCTTCTTACTCATTTTCGTTTTTAAAAAGTTTATATAACCCACATGCAAGAGTTATAAGAAAAGTGAAACTTCTCTATAACCGCCACAAAGCATGGCTTTAGCTTAAGATTTCGGGAGCTTACCGTCAGAGTCTACACATATTGTATATACAATACTTTCTTTCTGCCACTAACCAGCGATATCTGGATCAAAGTGTTGAAAGTATTATACAAAAAACACAAACTTGGGTCTATAGTATATTAAAAATTGATGAAAAAGATGGTATAGTGTGCTCTAGAATAATCTTATCTTATCATCTAAGATGACTTGGAATCTAAAACGATTATATACCTCTGACAACGACCCCCAGATAGACATCGACATCCGAGAAGACACCAATAAAATAACCCTGTTTGCAAATAAATGGAAAAACAACAAAGATTATACATACCACCCCGGGGTGCTAAGAAATGCTTTAGATGAGCTAGAATCTCTCTCCCAGGATATAAATAAGCCTTATTACTACTTTCTTCTTCGCAAGGAGCAGGATCAAACTGATGGTAATATCAAAGAGCGTTTTAACAAGATTGTTGATATTTATACTAAGTTAGAGAATAATATTTTGTTTTTTGAATTAAATATTGCAAAGATTTCCAAATCTAAACAAGCTGTTTTCTTAAAATCTGAGGCGTTAAGGGAGTATAAGCATCACTTAGAACAGATTTTCGCTTCTTCTAAGTATCTTCTTTCTGAGAAGGAGGAAACTGTTTTTAATTTACTTGGTAAGGTGTCTCACAGTAATTGGTCTGATATGTTGTCAGAGCTTTTAGATAAACAAGTTTTAAATATTATTGATGAGAATAATAATGAGTTAAAGATTTCATACAATGAAGTAAGTAAATATCTTAACTCATTTGATAAAAATGTGAGGGAAATTGCTGGAAAAGAATTTGATCGTGTTAATTCTAAATATCTCGAGATTGCAGAGTTTGAGATTAATTCAATCCTAGAGAGTAAAAAGATTAGCGATGATTACAGAAAAATTAATCGACCAGATGAAACAAGGCATTTGAGTGATGATATAGAGAGTGATGTTGTAGATACTCTTTTAGAAACTATTTCTTCTCATTTTGATATTTCACAGAGGTATTACAAAATAAAAGCCAAGATGCTTAGTCAAAATAAGCTAAGATATCATGAAAGAAATATACCTGTTACTTCTGAGCAACAGATTTATGATTTTCCAGAGAGTATTTCTTTGGTAAAAAAAGTTTTTGGTAATTTAGATACTGAATTTAAGGATATTGTTAAAAAATTTGAAAAGGAAGGTTCATATGATGTTTTTCCACGGGAAGGCAAGTCTGGTGGTGCTTTTTGTATTAATATTAGCAAATCTCTTCCTACATATATTCTTTTAAATCACACTGGTAGGTTAAATGATGTTTTAACCATTGCTCATGAATCTGGGCATGGTATCCATGCTGAGTTATCTAATTGTCAAAATCAACTGAATAGTGGGCACCCTATTTCACTAGCGGAGGTTGCCAGTACTTTTTTTGAAGATTTTGTACTAGATGATATCTTAAGTAATAGTGATGACGACGAATTAAAGAAAAGTATACTCATGGAGAAGCTTAATGGAGATATTTCATCGATTTTTAGACAGGTTGCTTTTTATAATTTTGAAAAGGATTTACACAAATCATACAGAGAGAAAGGCTTTCTTTCCAAAGAGTTTATCTGTGAATTATTTTGTAAGCATATGAAATCATATCTTGGGGATGCTGTAGAGGTTGATGATGGTATGAGATATGGTTGGATGTATGTTTCTCATTTTAGACGTTTCTTTTACGTTTATTCATATGCTAGCGGTCTTCTCATTTCAAAAGGATTACAAAGTTTAGTTAGAGATGACAAGAAAAATATTCAAAAAATAAAAGAATTTCTAAAATCTGGTTCCACGTTATCACCTAAGGATGTTTTTAAGAAAATAGATATTGATATTACAAATAGAGAATTTTGGGAAAGAGGTCTTAAAGAGATGGAAAATAATTTAAATAATTTGAGTTAAAAATTGTATGGCTATAGATACAAAAGAACCTTTTGATTTAACAGAGATTCAACAGCAACAAATAAGAAATATGTTAGAAGATTGTGGTAATATTTTACATATGTGGGTTTGGTGCAATCATCATATAATTATCATAGAGAAAGATGGAGAGATGGAAGCTTACAGTATCAAGGCTTCAGAATTAAATGAATTGGAAAAGCTTATAGTGATCAAATCTAATGATGGTGAGGAGGTGTTGTTAATGGGAAAAGATGACTTTGTTTATACATGCTCAGCTACGGATTTTAATTGTATCCCAGATGAAGAAGAGTTTCCTTTTTAATCCAACATAAATTGCCAGACTAGGACTCGAACCTAGATTAATGGGACCAGAACCCATCGTCCTACCAATTAGACGATCTAGCAATAGTTAAACAAAAGATTATACCACTAATTTTTTAATCTCTCGACAACTTTTTCTTTACCTAATACTTTCATAATTTCACAAAGATCAGGAGTTTGCATTTTTCGAGTTGTTTTCAATCTCAGAACCATAGCAACATCACCTACTTTACCTTTGAATTTAGAAGGATTTTTCTTAAAAGCATTGTAATCTGATGTAAAACCCAAAGACTCACTAATAGCTTTCACTTTTTCAAACCAAACATTACAATCATCATCAGGATCGTATGAAGAAATAAATTCTTCAATAATATTCTTTAAATCTTCATCAGAAATATTCTCTGGCATAGAGGGAATTTCTAAGGAATTGAATAAGTCATCAAAAAAGATATCTAATTGACCAACAACATCACTCCATTTACACATATCTTTTCTAATTTTCTTTCCTTCTCTTTCAATATTGAAAATTTTAATACAATACTCTTTGTTTTCACTTAACCTTTTAAAAACTTGCTCATCATATTCCTTTGCCCAATCTAAAACTCTTTCATATACTTCTGTTGCAGATAGTGTGGCAATATACTCTCTACAGAAACTTTCTAGTTTAACAAAATCAAAAAGAGCACCAGATCTATTGATCTTTTCTAAAGAAATTTTAAATTCATCATAACTCTTCTCTTTATTACCTCTTTTCCAATCTTGATAATTAGAGTTAAGAATATTAATTAAATATTCTAAGACACCCTCTTTAGGATATCCTTGTTGACTGTAATATCTAGTGTCTGCCTCTGGATCTTTCCTTTTACTTAATTTTCTTTTTCCACCCTCTTCATCAATTTTCATCAAAGGTGATATATGAGCATATGGTAAAACATCTAATTCCAATGCTTGGAAAATTTCATAATGCAAAGGTGTAGAAGCAAACCATTCATCTCCTCGAACAACATTTGTAATATGCATCAGTGTATCATCTATAGGGTGGGCAAAATGGTATACAGGATAACCATCTGATTTCAGCAATACAGAATCTATACTATTCTTCTTTAAAGATTTCTTACCTTTTACCAAATCAGTAAATGTGAATTCCTCTTCACCATCTCCATTAGAATATAATCTAATTACAAACTTACTGTCTTTCTCGATTTCTTTTTTAATATCTTCAAAACTTGCATCTCTCCATTTGGCCCACTCTCCGTAATATCCTGTTCTTACTCCCATATCTTCTTGTTTTTTTCTAATCTCTTCTAATTCTTCAGGAGTAATAAAACATGGGTATGCTCTACCCTTGCTTACAAGATCTTTAGCAAAAACAGCATATATATCCAATCTTTCACTTTGCATGTATGGACCGTAATCTCCAATTTGTTCGGAAGAAGAAATAACTCCTTCGTCTGAACATATTCCATAATCTTTTAAGCCTTGTGCAAGAAGATTAACACCATTATCCACCTCCCTATTTTTATCTGTATCTTCAATTCTTAATATATATACTCCATTAGATTGTTTAGCTAATTTAAAAGCAACCAAGGCTGCAAAAACAGTTCCAATATGTAAAAATCCAGTAGGACTGGGAGCAAATCTTGTTACATATTGACCTTCATCTAAGTTTCTTTTGGGATATTTTTTGAATATATCTTCTGGGTTTTCACTAACATTTGGAAAAAGTAATTCCGCTATTTGTAAAAATTCTTCTTTACTGTTCATATGTATATATATTTTTAAGTATTGCTACTACATTAAAGTATTGCTAAGATTATACCATGACATTAACAGAAGCATCATTCTGGACAAGAAGATTTGGAGTAATCGCTGGAGCAGGCCTTGTCATATTCGTAATCGTTGTATTAGCAGTAACTCTTCAACCAAAACAAAATATGCCTCCTCAATATTTACAAGCAAATTTTGCTTGTACTGAAACAAGGGATGAATTCTTACCAAATCAATTAAATATACCTTCACTCTCTTTAGCAAGTGGATCAGAAGCTATCTTTGATATTCAAACAGATAGCGGTAAAATTGATTCATTACCTCAGATAATCAATGTTTACAAATTTGATAATCCTAAACAATCATTGAATGCTCAAGCTGAAGCTAAAGTGTTAGCAAAAAGAATGGGCTTTGATCCTGATACAATAATTAGAAAAGGTACTGAACAATATATCTGGGTAGACAAAGTATTTGATAGGACGCTAGAGGTACAAACAAAAAATCTCAATTTTAAATTAAAAACCAACAGTAGCTATATTAGAAAAGTTTCAGAAACAGGAAGCTTACCATCTGAACAGGCCGCGAAATCAATAGCTGTAAACTATCTTCGTGGTTTAAATCTTTTAGAAGAAGACTATGCAACGGGAACACATACAACAACTCTTGTTAGTATAAATCCAGATGGAACATTTAGTGAAGTTTCATCTATGGATCAAGCAGAATTAATAAAGGTTGATATCCAAAGGAGCAAATCAATGATAACAATACCTGCAAATATTGTAGGAGCAGAAGAGATGGTGAATATGTTAAAAACAAAATTAGCAGAACCAACAAAAGTCAATAGTTTAATAAATGATGAAAGAATAGATGTTTATACATTCAATACACCCGTAACATTTGAAGATCCTAACAAAGCTAATATTTCAGTATACATAGGTGTTGAAGATAAAGAGAAAAGAACCGATGGTGGAAAAGCAAATGTTTACAATGTTGAATATACAAATTGGCCTATTCAACCAGAGTCTTGTGGTACATATGAGTTAATATCACCTGCAATCGCTATTGAAAAAATACAAAGTGGAGAAGGTAGTTTAGTATATTTGAACGAATTGGGTGGAGATGATTTACAAAACTATACTCCTAAGAAAGTAAAAAAGTTAACAATACTATATGTAAATATTACATACCTAGAAACAACAGAGGAACAAGAATTTTTACAACCTGTATATGTAATATCTGGAGAAGCTATATTGGATAATGATGTAAAAGCAAACTTTGACTACTACTACCCTGCTATCAACTATGATATTGTTCAAGATAAAATAGTTTTGGATATACCCGTAGTTGAGAAGAAAAATGCGTTTGGTTTCTAATCGATTACAGCTTCAATCATCTTTTCTGTATCTCCAAATCTATCCTCTGAATTCAAAACAATCACAACAAATTTTTGATCTTTGAGATTATCATACAAAGTAATCAAGCACTGTCCGGCCTCTGAAGTATATCCTGTTTTAAAACCTTTAACATTACTATCATTAACAACTAGTTGATTAGTTGTATATATATACTCTTCCTTCTCTTCACCTTCAGATATCCAAGAAATCTTCTCCCCTGGCTTCTCTACAACGCTTAAAATTGAAGGATACTTAAGTACAACATTTATAATTTTCTTAAGATCACTTGCTGAAGAGTAATGATTTTCAGAATCAAAACCCATAGGATTAACAAAATTTGTATCTCTGCAGCCAATCAACTTGGCTTTTTCATTCATAAGCTTCAAGAAAGCTTCATAACCACCCTCATATTCATTTGCTACAACATATGCAACATCGTTATACGAACTAATTAACATTGCATTTAACAAATCTTTCGAAGAGATAATATCTCCTTTTTTAAGTCCAATACTCCAATCCATATCACTAGGAACATCATTCTTTATTTCAATCTCACGATCCAATCCATAAGTATCAACAAGAACAATTGCAGTCATTAACTTTGTCAAACTAGCTATTGAAGTTACTTCATCTTTATTTTTTGAGAAGTATTCCTGATTTGTTTTCAAATCATATACTAATACAGAATTCGCAGTAACATCTAAATCAAGAACTTCCAAGGATTGATTCTCCAAAACAAAAGGTATGGAAATACTATTCAAGTTAATATTTTGAACAGGAACAGTAGAAATATAATTTTCCTTAGGCTTAGGTTTAAAAATAAAGACCAAAAGGAAACATACTAGAAATAAAGATAATATAACAAATGTAATAAGTTTCTTTTTATTTTCTTTTTCCCTCTCCTCTGTTTCCTTAGCTTTTAAACCAGCCCTATATACCTGATTAAAAAGACGAGAATCATATCTCTCAGGAGAGAACTCTTTATTTTCTGTATTTAACATTCTGCTATTATCCTAATCTTGCTTCTTAAGTTCAATACCTAAAATATCTAAATCAGCTTTAGGAACTTCTCTTGGACAACCTGTCATTAATTCCTGACCATTAGATTTAGGAAAAGCATACACCTCTCGAATATTAGATTCATCAAACAACACCATCATCATACGATCCAAACCAGGTGCAAAACCTCCATGAGGTGGTGCTCCATATTCAAATGCAGATATCATATGACCAAATTGTTTTCTAGTTTCTTCTTCCGAATATCCAGCTAACTCAAAAGCTTTGATAAAGGTTTGGGGATGATGATTTCTAATAGCTCCAGAAGCAAATTCATATCCGTTGCAAGCTAAGTCATACTGATATGCATATATATCTCCTGGTTCTTTACTCTTCAAAGCTTCTAATCCACCCTGAGGCATAGAAAATGGATTGTGTCCAAATTCCCATTTATTTTTCTCTTCACTCCATTCATACATAGGGAAATCTACAATCCAAGCAAAAGCCATAACATTAGGATTTTTTAATTCTAATTCATCAGCCATTCTGCTCCTTAAAATACCTGCTAATTTGCAAGCTTTGACATCTTTATCTGCTATAGCCAAAATCGTCTGCTTACCAGAAAAAGTATATCCATTATTTTTAAATTTCTTTAAAATACATTGTTGTATTTCTTCACTAAAGAATTTAGCTAGAGATCCACCAATTTGATCATTTTCAACAGCAAACCAAGCCAAACCCTTAGCCCCCTCTCTTTTAATATCTTCCGTCAAATCATCAATCTCTTTTCTAGAAAAACTTTTATCTACTAGAATAGCTTTTACCTTAGGAGCTTTCTTAAATATATCCATATCAGAATTATTAAACTCTTCTGTCAAATCAGTTAAAAACATATCAAACCTCAAATCTGGTTTATCAGAACCATATTTATTCATAGCTTCTTGATATGGAATTTGAGGAAATCTGAATTCCTTTACTTTCTTTTTTGTTAAACTCTCTACAACATCTTTAAAATATCCTTCGACAGTATCGAAGAAACTTTGTTGAGTAACAAAAGAACACTCAACATCCAGCTGATAGAAAGCACCAGAGTGTCTATCTGCTCGAGGATCCTCATCTCTAAAGCAAGGAGCTATTTGGAAATATTTATCAACACCTCCAACCATTAATAATTGCTTGTATTGTTGTGGTGCTTGAGGTAAAGCATAGAATTTCCCTTTATATAACCTGCTTGGTACCAAAAAGTCTCTCGCACCTTCTGGTGAGCTAACAGTTAATAAAGGAGTTTGTATTTCAACAAAATTATTATTTGCAAACCAATTTCGTGTAAAATTCAAAAGCTTGTGTCTCTTCTCAATCAAATCTCTAACCCTTTTTCTTCTAATATCGATATATCGATATTTTAATCTTATAATTTCATTAATATCCAAACCATCACCATCCAAAGGAAAAGGTAAAGGTTTACATTCATTTAGGATTTGAATTTTTTCAACCTCCACTTCTATATTCCCAGTATTAAGGTTTGGATTTTTTAAACTTTCTTGCCTTTCATTTACAATACCTTCAATTTCAAGAACATATTCTATTCCTAATTTTTCAGCTATTTCAAAAGCTTCCTTATTCTCTTGATTAATAACAACCTGGACAACTCCAGACCAATCTCTAAGATCTACAAATATTAAACCACCATGATCTCGAACCTTTGAAGCCCAACCTGCCAACTTCACTTTCTTTCCAACCATATCATTCGTTCTATTTACTAAAATTCTTTCCATTATTTTGTATTATTAAATTAACAAAAATCCCCTGCTTCTTTAAAGAAAAAATCCTTAAAGAAATAGGGGACGATATGGGTACCGTGGTGCCACCCCAGTTGCTAAAAATAGCCACTTTTATATTCAATTATCTGCACTGTCACAAAACTATTCTACCCCGGGGTAGTCAAAAATTCAATAGCTAAGCAATATGTTCGACCCCGGGTTGATATTCTTTAACCATAAATTGAATATTCTCATTACCGTTCCAAGCATTTATCTCGGGATACCCTATTACATCAATCTTATCATTTTCATTAAGTTTTTCTATATCATCTTTACATCCGAACATAATCATAGTTAAAAGATCTATACCATCACCTTTTACCAACAATTTCATATGATTCCCTTCTTTCCCCATTACTGATTTTCTTACAATAACGGCTTCCTTTATAGCTATCACAGGTTTTGGATTTCCATAACCAAATGGTTCTAATTGATTCAACATTTTTATTAATCCTAAATCTATCGAATCGGTATTTAAGAGCAAATCAATTTTCATTTCAGGTATTAGCATATCTTTTGATATACTTTCATTTGCAAGTTTTACAATATCTTTCTTAAAATCATCAATACTCTCTGGTTTAACAGAAAAACCAGCAGCTAGTTCATGACCTCCGAATTTCTCTAAATATTTTTTGTTTTTCTCAAGAGCATCCGTTATATTAAAACCTTTGATACTCCTCGCTGATCCTCTAATCTCTCCATATTCTCCAATAGTTGCAACAATGACAGGTTTGTAATATTCCTCTAAAAGTTTACCAGCAACTAACCCTATTATTCCCTCGTGCCATTGATTACCTAGAACAAAAATCAAATTATCATCTTCATCCATACCTTCTTTACTTTGTTCTAAAAGATCAGATGTTAATTTCTGTCTTTCAAAATTCAGATTATTTAGATCATTCGCGATTCTTTTACACAATACCTCGCTATTACTTACTAAAAGTTTTACAGCTTCTAAAGGAGACCCAATCCTACCTGCAGCGTTGATTCTAGGACCAATAACAAAACCCAAGTGGTATGATTGAATATCTTTTGGTTGTATGCCCGAGCAAAGGATTAATTCTTTTAAACCTTTTCTTCTTGCTTTTCTAATTTGCTTAATACCAAAATATACAAAAACTCTATTCGCTTCAATTAAAGGCATCAGATCAGTCACTGTTGTTAAAGCAACAAGATCTAAACCCTTTGTATCTTCAGTTATTTCATATTCCATACCGACAGCTTTCTTGATTTCCTGAACTAAAAGAAAAGTAACTGTGCATCCACATATTTCCTTATTTGGATATTCCTTGTTAGGATACATTTGATGAACCAATGGATAATCAAGATTTTCTAGAATATCATCTGGTGGTTGGTGATGATCAGTTATTACAAAATCTAAACCCTTTTCTTTTTTATATTTCTGAATTAAATCTTTATCTCTGACTCCACAATCTACAGTTATAACTAAATTACCCTTGAGTTGAAGAATATCTTCTAATGAAGATTGGGTAAGTCCATAACCCTGATCGATTCTACTAGGTATAAAAGGGATTACATCTACCTTTTTATCCAAATGTTTTGCCAAATCGTTATACAAGAAATCCCAAAGAAGACTTACTGAAGCAATTCCATCAGCATCAAAATCACCATGTATAATTATTTTATTTCCTTTTTCTATATGTTCGAGTATTTTTTTTACGGCAGATTTTGTATCATACAATTTAGATGAATCTGGTATATCTTCAATTTTAGGATTAAGAAATTTCTCTATATTTTCAACTTCTCTTTTTTTCAAAATTGCTTTCAAGAAATCTTTCTCTACTCTTTCAGGGAATATCCATTTTTTTTTACTCAACAGACTCATCATTTATATATTTTTCAATTAAATCCCAATTAAATCCCTTTCTCATTAAAAAATCTATTTTCTTTCTATCTTCTTTCATTAATTTTTCGTCTTTATATTTTTTATAATATACATTTTTTAATACTTCATACTCGTCTGTTACTAACATATCAATAACTTCGGTTGCTATTTCTTTATCAACACCTTTAGATAGTAATTCCATAAGTAAAATTTGTTTACCACGAGGTTTTATCTTTATTCTATCCCTTACAAACATTTCAGCAAATATTTTATCATCAATGTATTTGTAGGATTTGAGTTTAGAAATTACATTTTCAAATATATTCTCTAATTCATCATTCGATATCTCCGTATACCAAGAGTCTTTTTTCTTGTAAGCAAGATTTTTTAAATATTGCCTAATCTGAAATTCTGTTCTTGGTGATCTAGAAAGATATGTTAAAGACCTATTCAAAAATTTATTTTCCAATTCAAATCCAAGAATAATATCGATTTCTTCTTGTGTAATTATTTTACCTACATATATTTGGAATTTAACAATTGTATCAA
>CALLXA010000050.1 GCA_938015795.1 uncultured bacterium
GGTTCATATACACTTACAACATCAACAAGTACGGGTGGTTTGCCTCAGGCTGGTGTTTCAAGTACATTCTCATTAGCTGTAGGAATTGTATTTATTGTATTAGGTTATCTATTTTTCTTACAGAATAACAAAAAAGAGAAGATGTTAATAGAAAGTGTTGATAATGAAAAGAAAACTTCTTCAATGAGAATGAAGATATAATTTGTTTTACAAACTGTTGATATTGAAGAATTTACACCTGAAGATATTAAACGCTTAAAGGAGTTCGATGATCAACAAGATAGTAGTGATATCTTAGAAAGAATAATTAATATTACAGGCAGATTATTTTCTTTTAACAACTATTTCGTTCCTGTACTTCCAAATCCTCCTCTGTCGATATTGTCTAATTTATCAACCTCGTTTATTTCTACCTGTTGTATAGGAAGTATTAACATTTGACAGCATCGAGTACCTTTTTCAATTGTTACGGTTTCGTTTGTATAGTTTAAAGCTGGAAACATATATTCATCATTATCTCCTCTGTAATCATAATCTCCAATACCAACTCCATTTACACATGTGATACCCATTTTGTATGTAGAACTTCTATTTACTAAAAGTATAAAGTGTCCTTTTGGTAACTCTATTGCTACATTGAGTGGTATTAACTTTACCACCCCGGGGTCAATTGTTACTTCTTCTCTGGAATACAGATCGAGAGCTGCAGCTCCTTGTGTCTTGTACTCTGGTATTGGTAACTCTTTATCAAATCTCTTTATTTTAATTTCCATATATATTTCGTAAAAATTTAATAATTACATTGTAACATTTATATATATATTACAATTGATATATAATATGTTTAATAATTTGTTATTAATACAAAAAAGGAACCTAAAGATAATGGAGAAGTAGAATTAAATCAAGATATTTTTTTGGATCTTGGACGATTCGAGAGAATTAATTTTCCTGAAATATTACCTCGATATGAGGGATTGGGTGCTACTTCATATGCTGCTTTTGGAAAAGAGGGTTCTTATGATGGTCCTAAAATGGAATACTTGTCAAGTTTGGGTGTTAAGACTCCTGACGAATGGAAAGATGAACACGGAAATTTAAGGCCAGAATTTAGAGCCCTTTTTGTTACTATGTTTATAACTACAGGAATTATTTTGGCAACGGAGTCAATAAGGAGAACATTTGAAGGTCAAGAGAATGATATCTTGTTACAGCAGATAATAAGAGATAGAAATAATCAGTTAATTGAGCATAGATTGGATAAGTATGGATATAGAGTTGATTTACCAGATGGTAGTAAGGTAGAAGATCATTTAAGAGCTTTAGGTGCTTCTGCTAATCCAGAAAAGAGAGTTTCTCCAAAAGAATTACATATACTTGTAGATAAAATTTTTAATGATTTATCTAACTCTAATTAATAATAAATAGTGATATAATTGTTTCTCTATGAAAGAAAACATTGCAATTTTTGGAGCTGGAACAATGGCTAGCTCATATATCGATGTTATACAATCTCAAGGTAAATATAACCTTGTAGGTCTTTTTGATGCAAAATATCCAGATTTAAAAACATATTGTGATTACCAAGTAATTGGAAGTGAAGATAATTTCCTTGAACAGTGTAAAAAAAGAAATATTAAAAATATTTCAGTTTGTATAGGTGATAACTATATTAGATACAAGGTAGTTGAGAAATTGAAAAACTTAAATCCTGATATTAAGTTCCCTGTATTAATTCATAAAAGTGCTTCTGTAAGTAAAAATACAAAAATAGGTGAAGGTTCTATTATTATGGCGCTTGTTTGTATTGATGCATCTACTGTTGTAGGAAAACAAATATTTGTTGGTATGAATAGT
>CALLXA010000051.1 GCA_938015795.1 uncultured bacterium
TTAATGTTAGAGCTTTCTCTGCTTGTAGAGTATTTGTTTTAAGAGTATTTTTAAAATTTTTGATATTCTTATCTTCTTGATTCTTTCTAACTAAATTAAAAATTCCGAGTGAAAATAGAAAACCAATAACAAAAACAATTGCTGTATATATTGTGAAATCAGTATTCTTTTTTAATATACCAACAGGATCTGAAAGAGAAGATATTGAAAATACTATCTCTTCAGCTTTGTTTCTATTCTGTTGTTTGTTTACAGAAAGATCTGTATTAAATGTAATTATTTCAGATAAATTACTTGCAAAACCATATTTACGAGTATATGCAGAAACATTAAAAAGAGTACTTTCGGAATTTTGTATATCAAAAGTTTTTGACCAGTTACCATCTTTATCTATTGTTATATTTTCCGTGTAATTATCAACACCGGATGAAAGTAATATTATCAATTCTGAATTAGCCAATCCTGTTCCATTAATTATTATATTATTACCATTTATTTGTGGAGCTTTTATAATTGGAGGTCTAGGGATTATGGTTAATTCTTTTTCTAAAACTTGGGTAGCACCCTCTTTATCAGTAAATTTAAATTTCAAAACATGCTTCCCTATTCCTAAAGCTGGTAATGCATATGGACTTTTTATCTCTATGTATTTTGTACCGTCTATTTCTAACTGAACGCCATTTTTTTCAGTTGAAGGATCTGTAAATGTTAGAATATGGCTAGGATTATCTGTTAAAAGAGGAATCTGAAGTAAGAGTTGATTTTCAAAATCACTTTCTCTTTCTTCCTCTTTCGCATCTAGTTCAGATATTATCTTGTTGTCAATTTCTTGGCTTCCCAATATATCAGATACTTTTGTATCCTCAGCAAATACAAATGATGGTAAAGAAAAAAAGATTGCGATTAAAAATATTCTAGAAACTATCTTGAATTTCATTTTTAACATGGCAGTTAAATTATTTACTACTTTATTTTATCAATGAAAAGGATTCCGTCCAAGTGGTCATTTTCATGTTGTATTGTTATTGCATTTATATCAGTATACTTTTTTGTTTTCTTTTTACCTTCTCTATCCAAATACTTAATCTTTAAGGTTTTATATCTTTCAACAAAACCTTCTTTTTGGGGTACGCTTAAACAAGCCTCTTTTACTCCAATTTTGAGAAATGAAGTTATTTTTATTTCAGGATTTATGAAAAGTTCCCATTTCTCTGTATCGTAATCAAGAATGTAAAAAACTCTAATATTTTTTCCTACTTGAGGTGCTGCTATACCTCCTGCTGGATAGTTTCCGGATTCTTCACTGTGCATAGCGGTGTAGAGAAGATTATCTAAGAATTTTTGAAATTCTTTTGAATTAATTTCTTCAATGTCTACACTTTTACTAACCTTTCTAAGGATTTCATTCTGCTTTTCATTTTCTATTGTATATATATCTAAACTTTTGGACATATCCAGTAGTATATCATAATTATAATGGTATATATTCAAATTGAGTTAATAGGGATCATTTGTTTTACATATTTGACTATTTTCTATGTAATCAAGACTAATTCTGTATCCTTGTCTTGTTACAGTCTCTATTACTTGTTGAGTACCGTATTCTGAAAGTTTTTTTCTTATCCTGCTTATCATAGTGTCAACAGAACTGTATTCTATGTCTTTATTATAGTTTAGTACATTTGCAATTATATTTTCTCTAGATATTATACTTCCATTTGATTTTGTTAACATTATTAAAAGCTCATATTCTGTTTTGGTTAGTTTTACTATATTACCCTTTCTATAAAGTAATCTTTTTTTTATATCTATAGTGATATCTTTCATAAAGATATTCTGATTAAGTAACTTTTGTTTTAATAGCATATTTATTTGAATATTGAGTAATTCAAAACATATGGGTTTTCTATGGAAGAAATTTGCACCAAACTTATAACAATTGATTTCCTCTTGTATATCTACGTGATTTGTTGTTATTACACATGGCTTTTCATTACCTATTTCTCTGATTTGTCTTAATATACTTATTCCGTCTATGGGAGGAATTTTTGTGTCAATTATCAATAAATCGTATTTATTGCTGAGAGATTTTTTGAGCCCAATTTCTCCATCATGGCATATATCAACATATTTGTTATGTTTTTGGAAATATTTTTGTATCAGAAGTGATAGCTCTCTATTATTTTCTATTAGTAAAATTTTCGATTGGTAATCCAAGCCATTCTTGTGCATATCTAGCTATTATTATATTCACAAAAAAGTTACAAATTACTTACAGAAAGAAGATTGGCATTTTCAATTAATGTTGGAAGTATTTGCTTCTTTCTGCTAAGGACACCTGGCAGATGTATTTTATAACTATCTTCCATAGATCTGTTAAAAATAGCTTCTATAGCTTGAGGATTTTCTCCTAGGCAAAGTAATATGCAATCATTTCTTAATAAATCTGTTAGCATAACAAATCGATAGTTGATTGGATTTTCTAAATTAATTTTTTTTAGTTCCATAAAAATATCTTCTGATATTTTCAATAGTTTTTGATTATCCATTGTTTCTACTTGGCTAATACTGATTGTTACTTTCCCTATTTGATATTCTTTATAATCTTGTAATATTATTTCTCTAGGTTTAAGTTTATTCCAAGAATCTTTCTTGTTAAACAGATCTCTTGCAAATTCGCTTATGTCACCTATTCCTGATATTGTAGAAAGCTCTCCCGCTACTTCTTTATCTGTTTGGGTAGTTACTGGAGATCTCAATGCTAACGTATCATCAATTATTGCACCAAGTAGAAGACCAGCAATTTCTGGTTTTAAAAGTGATTTTTGTCTTAACAGTTTTTGTCCAACAAGTGTTGCTGTTGCTCCATATGGACGGATTGTTATTTTAGAAGGTTCTGCAGTTTCAAGTGTTAATTTATGATGATCAACCACTTCAACTATTTTTGCTTTCTCCCAACCATTCGGTCTTAGAGAAGGTTCTGTATGATCTACTAAGGCTATTTTCATATTGCTAACATCTTCAACAAGTGGAGGTATTTGAAGATTAAATTTCTCAAAAAGCCATTTTGTAGGAGAATTTGGTTTACCACATCTAATTGCAATATAGTTAAAATCTCCTTGAGAGTGTCTGTATATTTGATATGCGTATGCAGATACTATTGAATCAACATCTGGATTTTTATGACCGACAATATATATTGTTTCTCCGATGAGTATGTTGTTTTGGGGCATTTTTTTAGAAATGTAAATTAGCTAAAATATTGTAATTTATTCTTCACCTTCTTCGTCATCATTTTCAATATCTTCATTATTTGAAGGTATTACTTTGGATAGAATTATTAAAGAAATATATGTCAGTACAATTACGGATATTATGATTATGAAATTTCCCATGTATATATTCTAGTATATATTTAATAATGTTGGTATAGGTGAAAAGAGAGGTTTAAACCTCTCTTTTCATTTAAGAAATTAAACAAACTTTTTTAATTTTTACCTTTGCTAGAAGTGTTGCCAGTTGATGAATTACTTGATCCTGAATTTCCAGAGGAATCACTTCCAGAAGTTGATTTGTCATTGCCACCAGAAGTATCGCTGTTCTGAGAATCCATATTCTTTAATGTTGTTTCTAGTTTTATTTGAGTATCTTCGCCCATGTTTTTAACTTCAGATTGAATCTGGTTCATGTATGTTTTTTGTTCTTGAACCTGATTCTCATATCTGTTTTGAACTTGTTCTAAAGCTTTCTCAAGGCCTTCTTGATTTTCTAAGTTTGAGATTCTTGTTTGTACTCTAGTATTTTGTTTATCTAAAGCATCTATAGCTTTTGCAAGATTGTCATCTGTGGCTAATGTTTCATCTTCAGAGATAGTGGTTAATTCTTGTGCTCTTTCGTCTAATATCATTTGTTCTAGCTCGGCTTTAGCAACAGGATCTAAAGTTATTAATCTTTGAATTGATTCTGCTAAAAGATCTACTGTATACAATGGATCAGCAGGAGTAGAAGCATCAGCAGGTTTTGCTATTAATACCCCACCTCCTACCAAAACGAGTAAGATTACTAGCCCTACGGTTAATGCTTTTTTCATTTTAAATATGTAAAAATTTAATTAAAATTAAAAACTTCATTAATCCAATTAAAGATGGATGTAGAAGCTCCCAATACAGAACGATTGTTACCTCTCTTTATTATTGATTCGGTTTTCAGATATGTCATATCAATAATGAAGGATTCTGTAGATCTTTTGCCATCTAAGAAGTATGAAGTAAGTTTGACCCAATGTTGTGAATGATCAAGAGTAGTGCTATCAATTAGGTATTCATCGGTTTGTTTTGTTGTTTCGTAAACTTTTTTATTATCAATTGTAACAATGGTTTTTTCTAAACCAGAAACTTCTAATATTGGACCTAAGGCAAACTTTATAGTTACATCTTCTTCTCCTTTGGGTACATACCTTTTGTTTTTACTTAATTCAGGTTCTAAAAGTTTAATAACTTGATTCTCATATTTAACTTTTTCAACCTCTTTTGGAATACTTTCTTCTGGTTGTTCAATCATAGGAGGTTTTGTTTCCGTAGGTTCTTCAGGTGTAGGTGTTACGATTTCTTCCTCTTGGAAAGTTTCAATTGCTGATACCAAATCAACTAGACCATAGCCAAAGATAATGTCTTGACCTTCTGTTCCAAGATCAACGGCAGTATCTTGCAATACTTTTCTTACTTCACTAGTACTACATTCTGTGCAGAGTGACATTATTGTTGCAGCAGCACCTACTACATGTGGAGTTGCCATACTAGTACCACTTAAATATTTATAAGTACCACCAAGGAATGTTGAGTAGTTATATACACCTGGAGCTGCTAATTCTCCTCCTATGTTACTAAAACTGGCTAATTTATTATTACTATCTGTTGCTACGACACAGATTACAGAACTGTAAGCTGCTGGATATGCACAAGGTGCACCTGATTCATTTCCTGCTGCAGCTACTATTAATACGCCTTTATTTGTAGCATAGTTAACTGCAGTTTTTAGAGTATATGAATCTGTTGGTATGCCTAAGCTCAAGTTTATTATTCTTGCACCATTATTAGCAGCATAGTAAATACCTTCTGCTACATCTGAGATATATCCGTATCCACTAGAGTTTAAAACCTTGACTGGCATTAGTTTGGCTGTATAACTAGCCCCTATTGTTCCTGCACTATTTTGAGTCGCAGCTACTATTCCTGCCACATGAGTACCGTGACCATTGTCGTCGTAAGCATTAGTATCTTCATTAACAAAATCGTAACCAGTTGTAATATTGGAAGCAAGATCTGCATGATCAGTTTGTATACCTGTATCTATAATCGCTATCTTTATACCAGTACCACTAGTTTTACTCCATATTTTATCTGCTCCTATCCTTTGTACACCCCAATCAACAGTATCTGCAAACATTTTAACAGGAATATCTGTTTCTACATTTTGAATTTCATCCCTTTTTTCTAACTCATCTAAATTGGTATCTTCATTTACTGAGATTACATATATACCAGTATCTTTATTCTCCTCTACAAAGGAGATGTTGTATTCCTTCTCTAGAGTAGTTTTTTCAGAATCTGTTAAAGCTTTTGAAGTATTTATAACTTGTCTAGTCTCTTCAATCTCTAGAGTACCTTGTTTTGAAGTAGTTTCCTCTTTCGTTTCATAATCATTTTGAATAACTTGTTCGGCTAAATCAGTTTGAGCATCTTTAGAGATATACCTGTTATGAGTATCTTCATTAATATCGTTTGTTAAGTTTGTGACATCTTTGGAGTAATTGTAAGCGAGGTAAGTAATGGAGGCAATTAGAGAAAGTATAACAAGTACAAGTGTACCTATTAGAAATTTGGATTTTTTATTTATGGCAGTAATTTACTAAATTAATATTTGTTCAATATTTAATTATATTCAAATGGGAGAGTTTAGCAAGTATTCGGATATATTTGATATCTATATTTAGTTAATATATGATATTTAGTTGTGAAAAATTATATAGAAATAAACAATTTAAGAAGAGAATATAGACCAAGTAAGAAGGTTCTGGTTGAGGCTCTTAAAGGTGTGAATATTACTATTGATGAAGGAGAAATGATATCTATAGTTGGATCATCAGGATCTGGTAAATCTACACTTTTAAATATTCTAGGAGGATTGGATTGGGATTATACGGGAGATATTGTTGTTGAGGGAAAAAACATTAAAGAGTATAACGAAAATTATTACAGAAGATTTATTGTCGGAACTATCTTCCAACAATTCTATTTAGTCCCTACTTTGAATGTAGAAGAAAATATTCTATTACCACTGAAGTTCTCAAGAGGTATGGAAAAAAGTGTTATTAAAGAAAGACTAGAGAAGTTATTGGATGCTGTTGGATTGCAGGACAGAAGAAAACATATGCCAAAAGAATTATCAGGAGGTCAAGCACAAAGAGTAGCTATTGCGAGGGCCTTGATAGATAGTCCTAAGATAGTATTAGCAGATGAACCTACAGGTAATCTTGATAGTAAGACTGGTGAAAGTATTCTTAATCTGTTAATAGATTTGAATAAGGAAGAGAAAATAACAACGATAGTTGTTACTCATGATATGAAAATAGCGGAGAAGACTCAAAGAATTATAACTTTAAAGGATGGCTTAAATGTTTAAATACGCTTTAGACTTAGTCTTTAGAAGAAAATTAAGAACATTTTTAACTAGCTTGGGAATATTGATAGCTGTTGTTTTGATGTCTTTTATTCTCTTTGGAATGTCTGATTTAGAAACTTTAATTGTTGGACAATTTTCTAAGCAGTTTAAACCTAATGAACTATATGTAGGAACTCAGAATTTTACTTCAATGATGGGAAGTATGGCTACTGCCCCATCTAAGGAGAAAGAAGTTGAAGATAAGGTTGAAGTAATTACTGAAGATATTCTTAATGATGTAAAAAATGTTGATGGAGTAGAAAGTGTTGAACCTATGATTGTTATAAATGGAGTTGATTTATACCTTGAGGGAGATGATGTTGCATATCCTGTTGCATATCCTGCTGGTACAAATTTCAATGGAGATAGTCATATATATAAAGAATTATTATCAGGTGATGATTTGATCTTGGATAAAGGTGAAGCATATGTTAGTTCCTTTGTTGCTGAATTTTATGATTTGTCATATGAAGATATCATTGGTAAGAATGTTGTACTAAAGAGTGTTACTCCAGGAAATGTATTCTCTTTTGCTTCCAAAAGCATGATGAACAAAGAGTACCGTTTTAAAGTTGTTGGTGTTGTTGATACAAGTAATGATGTTTTATTTGTTAACTTAGAAGATTCTTTAGGTATTGTTGTTGATCTTGGTGGCTATGAAGATGCTCAAGACTATATAAAAACTGCAGGATATTATCAATTGGTTGTATCTACAGATATTGAAAAAACTAGTGATATTGAAACTTTGTTAACTGAAGATATGAAATTATCTGTAATATCAACTAAAACATTAACAGGATTTGTAAGTATGTTAACGGATAGTTTGACTCTAGCATTGATACTCTTTGGAGCTATATCTGCATTGGTAGCATCGATTGGAATTATTAATACAATGATAATGAGTATATATGAACAAACAAAAGAAATTGGAATAATTAAAGCCATAGGTGCATCTAATTTCCAAGTAATGATAATTTTCTTAATTCAATCAGCTATTATTGGATTAATAGGTGGTGTATTAGGATTAGGCTTTACATATTTAGTTATGAAAGTATCTGATCCTTTTATCGTTACCCTACTCTCTGATCAGGGTTTTACTACTGATGCATTTTTCCATTTTAGATTTGATTACTCTCTATATATAACTTTGGCTAGTATTTTTGTTGGTATATTGGCAGGTTTATATCCCGCATACAAAGCATCTAGATTAGATCCAGTAAAAGCATTGCGATATGAGTAATAGCTTTAATCATTTGATAATGATATAATAATAGCTGCGTTTCAAACTAGAGTATAGGTAAATGTCTCTTTCCCAATAAGAATGTAGTACTATGTTTCTATTTTGTATGCATAGTATTATAAATTTTTATATTTTATTTTCGTGGAAAATAACAAAAGATCGTATAGCCCTAGATACAAGGGGGGCTCTAGTAATTATAGAAAAGGCAGTAGACCTTCAAGAGGTCGAAGATCCTCAAACAAGCAAAAGATAAGCAGAG
>CALLXA010000052.1 GCA_938015795.1 uncultured bacterium
CGACCACCGAGATCTACACTCTTTCCCTACACGACGCTCTTCCGATCTCCTAAGATTGATGTTCAAGCAGTAAATGTATTTGGTAAAGAAGACTCTATTTCAACAATTCAATTAGATTTTAATTTACCGGAAAAATTTGAAATTACATATATAGATTCAGAGGGTATAGAACAACAGCCATATGTAATTCACAGAGCATTAAGTGGTTCATTTGAGAGATTCTTCTCATTCTTAATTGAACATCACAGAGGTGACTTCCCATTATGGCTATCTCCTGAACAAATATATTTAATTCCAATCTCTGATAAACATAGAGAGTATGCTGAAGAAGTATATTCAACCTTAAGTAAAAGCAATATTAGGGTAAAGATGGACGACAGATCAAAGAGTATGCAATCAAAGATTAGAGATGCAGAAAAAATGAAAATACCTTACATAGCAATTATTGGAGATAAAGAAATAGAGACAGAAACAATATCTATCAGATCAAGATCTAATAGAGCACAAGGTCTTATGAAGGTACAAGAATTTATAGATCTAGCCAAAGAGGAAGTAAGATCTAAGGGTAGAAGCGATAAAGAAGAAGAGTAAATATTTAAATTTTTTTACAAATAATTAATGTCCTATCAGGATAATAATTTAAATAAATCTAAAAGTTCAGAACCTAGAAGAAACGAATACATTCGTTTACCACAGGTACAACTAATAACTGAATCTGGAGAGAATATCGGTACAATAGATACTGATGAAGCAAGAAGAATGGCGAAAGAGGCTGGATTGGATTTAGTTGAGGTAAGTTCAAATGTAAGACCTCCAGTATGTAAGATAATGGATTATTCCAAATATATCTATCAACAGAATAAAAAGAAGAAAAAAAGTAAAACAAAGGAATTGAAAGAATTTCGTTTTAGCCCAGTTATTGATGATGGTGATATGCTACACAGAATAAATAGGGCGAAGCAATTCATCGAAAAAGGGCATCCTGTAAAGATAACTATGCAAAGAAAAGGTAGGCAATCAACAGAACAAGCGAAAGAAGTTTTTGACGAAATATTGACTAATTTTGAAGATTATTGTAGTATCGAGACCGAACCAAAGTATGAGGGTCGAAGAATATCAATTACTCTTAAATCTAATGGCAAGACAAAAAACAAACAAAACAACAAAGAAGAGATTAAAGCTATCTAACCCAAAAGGTAACAAAACCCCTAAAGTTATGTATATGCAAAGTCATCAAGGTCACTTGAGGGTTAAAAAATCTTCTGCAGCTAAGAGAAGACAGGGTGGAAACAAGATTGCTTCTGCTGCAAATGAAAAGAATTTAAGAAGAAAAGTAATTAACATTAATTAGTATTCGTAATGAGAGTTAAAGGTGGAATAACAAGAAAAAGGAGACATCAAAAAGTCTTAAAAAGTACTAAAGGATATAGAATGACTAAAAACAACCTGTACAAGGTTGCACATGAGGCATTTTTACACGCTGGACAGTATGCATATAATGACAGACAGAAAAAAGCAGGTGAAATGAGAAAGCTTTGGATAAGCAGAATAAATTCCGCATGTAAAATTAATGGAATTACATACAAAAAACTTTTTGATTCACTTAACAAGAAAAATATCTTGTTAAATAGAAAAGTACTTGCAGATATTGCATTAAATAATCCTGAGACATTTTCTTTTATAGTTAAATCTATCTAAGAGTCTCAAAACATTGAAATTGAAGGGGACTCTGTAAAGAGTCCCCTTTTTATTTCTTCAATAAAACTATAAAATAAGAGAATATAAAAACAGTATAATAAAAAATATGAGTAGTATGAAGGAATTGCAAAATATATTAGATTCACTTAATGCAGACAATAAAATTTTAGATAAGGTTGAGTTCAAAAAGAAATATCTCAGTAAAGAAGGATTAATTACAATCGCTTTAAAAGGTATTTCTGAGATTTCAAAAGAAGAGAAAGCAACATATGGGAAAAGAATTAACGAAATAAAAGACATTGCAAATACATACCTACAACAAAAAGAAAGTACTCATCAATTAAACAGATCATCAAGAAGAATAGATCCTACCGCACCTTTTGATGTTAATACAGATAAAGATAAAAGACCTCACATTCTTGATTTGAATGGATCTAAGCATATATTAACTGCTGAAATAGAGAAACTTGTAGATATATTCAAGAATATGGGTTTTGATGTATTGGAAGGAAAACAGATCGATGATGACTACCATATGTTTGATTCTTTAAACTTCCCACAAGGACATCCTGCAAGAGATATGTATGATACCTTTAGAACAGATGATAATTTTGTATTACCAGCTCATACCTCTGCGATGCAAAATAGGGCATACAAACTTTTTGGTCCACCTCCAATCATGACAATATTACCTGGAAGATGTTTTAGAAATGAAGCTACAGACGCTAGTCATGAACACACCTTCTATCAAATAGAAGGTGTTTGTGTAGATAAAAATATATCACTTGCAAATATGCAAGCAACTATTAAAACATTTCTAGAAACATACTTAGAACAAGAATTAGAAATAAAAGTTCAACCTGGATATTTCCCATTTACTGAACCTGATTGTGAATTTGTAATTAGTTGTCCTTTCTGTCAAAAAAAAGGATGTCCAACATGTGGACACTCTGGATGGATAGAGCTAATGGGCTGTGGAATGATACATCCAAATGTATTAAAAGAGGGTGGTATTGATCCTAAAGAATATTCTGGTTTTGCATGGGGTTTTGGAGTCGATCGTTTAGTAATGATAAAAAAGGCATCAAAGATATTCGATATCTAAGAGATGGTAATCTTAATTTCTTGAGAAATATATAACCATGAAAGTATCAGTAAAAACATTAAAACAATTAACAGGATTAACAAATACTCCAAAAGAAATATCTGAAATGATAGAGCAAC
>CALLXA010000053.1 GCA_938015795.1 uncultured bacterium
GACATGAAATGGCTAAACTTATGGAATTAGGATTGTTAGAAAAAAGTCATGTGTCATCAGGAAGATTGCCAACTGACCAAACATTAAGATTGTATGTAACACAAACAGTAAATGGAAATATGTTAAACCCATTGATTACTGTAGAAATAAGGCAAGGAATATTTAGGGAAAGGTTTTCTAAAGAAGATGTTGTAAAAGCAGTATTGAGAATAATTGCAAAAGAAACTGATTCTGTTGTTTTCTTAATATTAGATAACGATACTAGATACTACGGATTATCAAATTTGTTGAAATATGATGAATTTAAAAATATTGAAAAAATAATAGGATTAGTAAATATATTAGAAGATGATCTGTTTTTAAAAAATATGGCAGAGAAATACGCAGGATCAGGAGTTTCACTATTAATAGGAGAAGAATGTGGAACAAGAAGCTTAGAAGAATGTGCCTTGGCTTTTGTAAAAATACCTTTTTGGGGTAAGGAGAGTGCATATGTAGGAATACTAGGGTCTAAGAGAATGGACTATACAAAGGTTGTACCAGTACTTAGAGAAGTTAAAAGTGCTTTAGAAAATTCAATGTCAGGCTGGAGATAATTTAAAAGAAACAATTATGAAGGAAGAGAAAAAAAAGAAAATTACAATTGAAGAGATTGCTTCTCAAATGGATAAATTAGAGGATGAAAAATTGATTGTCGAAAATCAATTGAAAAGAGCATTGGCTGATTATCAGAATCTTGAAAAAGCAACATTCAAAAGAATGGAAATAATGGATTTACAATCAAGAAAAGCATTGTCAGAAAAATTTCTTCCTGTATTAGATGCTATTACTATGGGAATAAAAGCTAAAGAGCAATTAAAGAACTTAGGAGAAGATGAAAAAGCATGGGCAAATGGAATATGTGCAACTTTAGAATCATTAGAGAAAGCATTCGATGAAATTGGACTTAAAAAATATATGCCAATGAAAGGTGATGTATTCGATCCTTCTTTACATGAAGCAATTACTGTAATAAAGGATGGAGAGAAAGGTCGAATCTATGACCTCATACAACCAGGGTATATGCTAGATGATGTCTGCATACGACCTGCTAGGGTTGTAGTTTCAAATTAGAATTTAAATTTTTAAATATTAATATAATGTCAAAAATTATAGGTATTGACTTGGGTACAACAAACTCAGCTATGGCTTACATGGCAGGTGGTAAACCTAATGTAATCTCTAATGCACAAGGTGGTAGATTAACACCATCTATAGTTGCAGAAGATGAAAAAGGAGAAATTTTAGTAGGTTCTCCAGCAAAAAATCAATCAGTAACAAATCCTGAAGGAACAATATATTCAGTAAAAAGATTGATTGGTAGAACATGGAGTGATCCAGAAGTTCAAAAGGACAAAGAATTTTTACCATTTGAAATGAGAAAATCAGATAGTGGTGGAGTTGAAGTTAAGATGGGTAAAAATTGGTATACACCACAAGAAATATCAGCAAAAATACTTGCTAAATTAAAGAAAGATGCTGAGGAATTCTTAGGAGAAGAAGTAACAGAAGCAGTTATTACTGTACCTGCATATTTTGATGACTCTCAAAGACAAGCTACAAAAGATGCTGGTAAGATTGCTGGTTTAACAGTTAAAAGAATTGTAAACGAACCAACTGCTGCAGCATTGGCTTACGGTTTAGATAGTACAAAAGGTGATGAAAAAGTTGCAATCTTTGATTTAGGTGGTGGTACATTTGATATCTCCATTCTTGAAATTGGAGATGGAGTATTTGAAGTAATTTCTACAAATGGAAACACTCACTTAGGTGGTGATAACTTTGACCAAAAAATTATTGATTTCTTAGCAAAAGATTTCAAGGACAAAGAAGGTGTTGATTTGAAAGAAGATAAAACAGCATTACAAAGATTGAAAGAAGCTGCAGAAAAAGCAAAAATTGAACTTTCGACTTCAGAAGAAACGGAAATCAATATTCCATATATTACAGCTACAGATAAAGGACCAAAGCACTTAAGAATTACAATGACTAGAGCTGATTTGGAAAAATTAGTAGCAGATTTAATCGAAGAGACAGTTGCGCCATCTGAAAAAGCATTGAAAGATGCTGGACTTGATAAATCTGAAATAGATGAAGTATTACTAGTTGGTGGTATGACTAGAATGCCAGCAGTTATAAAAAAGGTTAAAGAAATATTTGGTAAAGAACCAAATAAATCTGTTAACCCAGATGAAGTAGTTGCTGTTGGTGCTGCAATTCAAGGTGGTGTATTGGGTGGAGATGTAAAAGATATTACATTATTAGATGTAACACCTTTATCTCTAGGATTGGAAACATTGGGTGGTGTAATGACAAAACTGATAGAAAGAAATACAACAATTCCTGTTGAAAAGAAACAAGTATTCTCGACTGCAGCAGATAATCAACCCGGGGTGGAAATACATGTTCTACAAGGGGAAAGAGAGATGGCAGCAGACAATAAGACATTGGGGAAATTTATTTTAGATGGTATATTACCAGCACCTAGAGGAGTTCCTCAGATAGAGGTTTCATTTGAGATTGATGCTAATGGTATCTTGAATGTTAAGGCTATAGATTTGGCAACGAAGAAAGAGCAAAAGATCACTATTACAGCAACAACGGGATTGAAAGATGATGAAATAGAGAAGATGGTTGAGGAAGCAGCTAAAAATGCTAAAGAAGATAAAAAGAAGAGAGAAAGAGCAGAAAAAAGAAACAATGCTGATTCATTATGCTTTAGTATTGAAAAGTTAATAGATGAAAATGGTGATAAGTTTGATAAAAAAGAGAAAGAAGATTTAGAAAAAGATACTAAAGAACTCAAAGAGCTCATTTCTAAAGATGATTTCGATGAAGAGGTTGTAGAGAAAAAGACAGATGAGTTAACAAAAAAGATGCAAGAAATAAGTAAGAAGTTGTATGAAGAAGCAGCAAAAGAAGCATCGAAAGAAAAGAAGGAAGATAAGGAAGAAAATAAGAAAGAAGAGAAAGAGGAAGTCAAAGAAGGAGAAGTGGTAGAGGAATAAGGATAAATCATCCCGGGGTGGTTAAATTGCTACCCCGGGGTGCTATGTGATACTATTGTTTATTATAAAATATCCTTACTGCCCAAATGTCTGAAGATACTAAAAACAAAGCTACTACAAAACTAACAATTCCTTTAATTCAAAAGTATTTGACATATTTATTACTCTTTTTGCTACCTTGGTTTGTAATGCCATTTCCATGGGATTGGACTGAAAAAAGTATGGGTTTGATAATACTTACTCTAACAGTAATCATTGTCGGTTTGGAAGTTATAAAATTAATATGGCATGGAAAGATTAGTTTATTAAAAAATATTGTTGATTTTGGCTTATTAATTCTTCTCTTATCACTACTTATTTCAACACTATTCTCAGTAGATTTCTATACAAGTATGTGGGGTATAGATTCTCGATTTGGAAATGGTTTTATAGTTTTCCTTTCAATCGTGATTCTTACTTATTCAGCAAGAAACTATTTAGAAAAATTTGAGGATATTAAAAAATGTTTAATGGCTCTGGCTATAGGAATGGGTATTAACAATGTTTTTAGTATATTGTCTTTCTTTGGCATAAATATATGGTCGTTTGTACCTGTTTACCAATATCTTCATCAGATAGGACTCCCAATTTTAAGATCTGCGAAAGTTCATATTCTTTTCAATTTTATTAACATAATAGTACTTCTAGGATTATTCTTAAGTAACTACTTTAGTGAAAAGAAGAGTAAGATAACAAATCCATTAGTAACAGTATTAACATTTTTTGCGATTTTAAATATATGTTTTTTCTCTATTAATCAAGGATTTAACATTGTTGTATTATTTATCCTTACATTTGGAATATTCTTAGCTTTGATAGTCAAAAAGCTTAAATTATCTGAAAAGGAAAAGAAAAAAATATTCCCAATAGTAGGTATCTTATTGTTATCCATAATAGTACCTTCGTCATTGTTACAGATAGAGGCCGCTAGAAATGTAATAATTCCACCTAATTTAGATCTAGTAACTCAGGTAACTTTAGGTACTGATGTCAGTTGGATTGTTTCTGCATCTGTTTTTGTTGATTCATTATGGAGAGGACTTGTTGGTATGGGTGTAGATACGTACTCTATTGCTTTTAATCAATATAAACCTTTGTCTCAGAATTTATTAAATCTCAATAATGTAAATTTCTATTACGGTGGAAATGAATTGTTTACTCAATTTGCAAATGGAGGTTTAATATGGCTTTTAAGTTGGATTTTCTTTGGTTTCTTAATATACAAACTTTTTGTAAGAGACTATTCTGAATTTAAATCTTACAAAAATAATTCTTTAGGTATACTTCTTCTATTTGTAGATTTTGCAATCATCTTTATCTTTGTATCTTCAATATTCTCAACATATACAGTTTTAATAATGTTTACATTGATATTCTTAATAACTGTAGAAACGATAATTAGAAATATTTTGAAATTAAATAATACAGATAAATTTGTAATTAAACTTTGGGCTGTTGATTTAAATACTAATTCTCAAACAGGTAAGGGTGCTTACAATGTAAATGTATTTCTAACAGCCTTTGTTGCTTTGTTAGTATTGATATCTACAGTTATTTTAGGATCAAGATTTCTTTCTAGTGCATATCTTCTTAAAGCAGAAGCTTACTTTGTAGAGCAAAATACAAAATATCAAGGAGATGTATATCCAACTATGGAAGAAAGAGAGATCTTTATAAATTCAATGTCATACTATTACTCTCAAGCTTCTAAATATGATAAAAGTAATCCATTGATAAATAGAAAAGATGGTTTAATGTCTTTAGAAAAGGTTGGAATAGCAGCTGAGAAATATTCCAATGCTACTCAAGAGGATGATAGTAACGCACTGATTAAAGATGTGGCTATTTGGAAAAACTATTCAGTAGATTCTACTCGAAAGAGTTTAGATGTCAGTCCTAACGTTTATGATAACTGGGAAGCTAGGGTTAGGGTATATATGGGATTGATAGGGTTAGGTTTTAGCGATTATACTACAGATGCGATATATTCTTTGGATAAGGTATCGAAGTTAAAACCATTGAACTATGAAATATATTACAGTAAAGCTCAGGTATATCTAATTAACGGAGAAAAAGATAATGCCTTGGCTGCTTTGACAGAAGTATTTGGTATAAATCCTCAACATGTACCATCATTACTTTTGGCTGCGGAGATAAACAAAGAAAAAGGTAATATAGATATCTATGAATCATATATAAAAGCTGCTAAAAAAGTTTTAGAAACTTTAGGTCAAGAGAATACGGATACTTACAAGAACATAAACAAACAGTTAAATGATTTGAAAAAAGATACAACTGTTGAAAGCGAGGAGTAGGATTTTTAAGAAAAAGAATATTTAGCTCTACCTCTAAACATACATAATCCTTGTATAGTGATATCAGGATATCTTCCTCTTATGCAGCTAGCAATAGCTTCTAATGTTGATCCAGTGGTTATCACATCATCAACGATGGTTATACTTTTGTAATGGTTCAAATTCCTTTTACCTATTAATTTAAAAGAATCAGAATTAATATATTTTCTCTCATCTTTGTTTTTTGATGCTTGATGCTTAGAGTCTATACTTCTAAAAATCAAATCATTATCAATATCTATATTTAAATTCTTAGAAATATATCTAGCAAGAAGTTCACTCTGATTAAAACCTCTTTCTCTAAATCTGTTGTTAGAAAGAGGTACAGGTATTAGTAATGTCCCTTTAAGATGTTTTTTAAAGCAGGAAATAGTTAATAATTCTAAAAAGAATGTAAAAAGAGTTTCTGATGTATCTGTTACATACTTATATTTTAACTTTTTAAGTATGTTTGAAGTGTTTCTGTTGTATTCCCAACAAACAAAAATACGATCTAATGATTTCTTACTTTTACACGAAGAATGACTATTAAAATCAGAAGATAATCTTCTACAAGTATAACATTCAGGAAGGTTTCTTTTGAAAAGCTTTTTACACAAATTGCAGAGATAATCTCCTTTCTTTCCACAAATATTACAGTATCTAGGAAAGAAAAAATCACTTAAAAAGTTACTCATACCAACATATTGCAACATTATAATTAAAAACAGATGAATTTGATAAAAAATGTTTATTGAATTATGATATTATTCGCAATATCAAGACTTACAAATATGCTAAAAGTTTTTAAGAACAAAAATAGTGTTGTATGGGTAATGGGTCTTCTTTTCGTAATAAAGATACTCGGCTTTTTAAAACTCAGAACAATAGCTCAAATATTCGGTGTTAGTCATGAGCTAGATATTTTCTGGGCAGCTTTTACGATTCCAGATATGATATTTATGGTATTAGTAGCTGGTTCTATTAACGCTGCTATAATTCCTATTTTTTCAGAAGTACTATATTGTGAAGGAAAGAAAGATTTAAATAAGATTTTTAATAATCTCTTAATTGTATTAAGTATATTGTTTGTTGTTCTTTGTGGAATTATATTTATAGCAACTCCTCAATTTACAGAATTTTTGATAAATTCTGAAAAATTACAAACAATTTTCAACTTCTCAAGAAAAATCAACAGTGAGGATTTAGAACTATTTGTATACCTTACGAGATTAATGTTGATATCTCCTATGATATTAGGAATTAGCAATCTTATAACTGCATATCTACAAGTAGAGAAACAATTTTTTGTAACTTCATTAGCACCATTGTTTTACAATTTAGCTATGATAGTTGGACCAATTATATTTGTAACTGGTATTGGAATGGGTGTCGAAGGTATAGCAATTTCTGCAATTATTGGTTCATTCTTACATTTGATTGCTCAACTTCCATCTTTTTTTAAACATTACGGTGAAAAATTTGAATTAGAATCTAAATGTATACAAAGAGCATATAAAGATAAAAAGGTTTGGAAGATGATTAAATTAGCATTTCCAAGAACAATTGGAATCTTAGGTGAACAGATAAATGTTGTAGTAAATACAGTTATAAGTTTTACACTTGCTGCAGGTGCTTTGAGTGCATATAAATTTGCTTTCAGTTTACATCTTTTCCCAGTTAATATAATAGGTAGCGCTGTAGCTCAAGTATCACTTCCTGAAATGGCAAGGTTTAGTGGTATTAAAGATTCTAAAAAATTTGAACAGATATTAAATTCTGCAATTCAACTTTCTTTGTATTTGATTTTCCCTATTGTAGCTATGTTAATAATATTGAGATTACCACTTGTTCGTTTGGCGTATGGAACTGGTGCATTTGACTGGAGAGCAACTATCTTAACAGCATGGTGTCTAGCCCTCTTAGGCGTCTCTGTGATAGGCCAGACTGTGGTGCAAATATTCTTGAGGGCATTCTATGCCATAAAAGAAACTAGGTTACCTTTGTTAGCAATTCTTTTAGGAATAATAGTCAATATTACATCTGCATATCTCTTAACTAACTTCTTTAGTCATTACTATGACTGGAGACCAATTTTGGAGCAGATATGGATTCAAATATCCCATGCAAACGGAGATGGATTGGCACCTGCAATATCTTCATTCTTTCACGATACATTCAAATGGATGACTACTAGAGGAAATTCTGATATGGCTGTAGGTGGTCTTGCTTTAAGTGTAAGTATTTCATATTTCTTTGAAATGATAGCTATTTCTTTCTTACTACATCTTAAGATTAAGGTTGTAACTTGGAAAAAGATGATACAACCAATATTGATAAAATTAATAAACACAATATTTATGGGAGTAGGTATGTATTTTGTTTTTAAGCTATTTGATTTTCAATTAGATACAACAAGAACTGTACAGGTAATAATATTGACAGTTGTTACAGTTGGATATGGTCTCATATCATATTTAATAGGATCTAAAATATTTAGAATTAAAGAGTTTGAAACTGTTCAAAATTCTGTAGATAACTTTGTAAGAAAATTTACAAAGAAAAATGAAAAAAATATTTAAAATTCTCACAGTAATTTTTCTAGCAACTATCTCATTAGTATTGATACTTCTTTCTATAAATATTTTCAGATATCAAAAATGGGAAAAATCATTTGAAAGTAATTTAGAAAATATTTCAATAGAAAATATACCAGTTGAAATAGAAGAAAAGATTTCTCAATTTGTAAATTCTTCAGAGAAAAATGACTTTGTAGAATTTTCTAAAACAGAAATGACAACAATATTAGGGGTTGTTTTAAACAAAAGTCTGGAAGGTATCGAGATAAAGAATATCCATTTAGAAACAGCTCAAGGAAAATGGAAAATATTTGTAAAAACCAAAGTAGGTGATTTTAATGTTCCATGGATAGCTTTTGATATTATCAAAGATAATATGGAAACAGCACAAGTGTATGTAGGAAGTATATATATAGGTGATTACAATATAACGGATTACTTACCAAAAAACAGTATAAATGATATAAATAAAGGTATTAGTGATGCAATAATACTTTTTAATGAAAATTTGTTCTCAAAAAGATATATACAAAATATTGAATTAGAAGATACAAATGTCGTTATAAAAGGTGTTCTATATTGAAAATTCTCTTGCCCAATTATTTTCTCTATGCTACAATTCTAGCAATCGTAATTATCGAGTGCTAATTAAATTTTTAATAAATATATAAATGGCACAAACTATAAAAATACAACCATTAGGTAGAAGAATTCTAGTAAAAGCAGAAGAGCTAGAAGATAAAACACCTGGTGGATTACTAATTCCTCCTACAGCCAATGATGACAAAAGACCTGCTACAGGTAAAGTTGTAAAACTTGGTATGGGTAAAGATAAAAAAGGTAAAGAATTAGATTTTGATATTAAAGTTGGAGATCTTGTATATTTCAAAAAATATTCTCCAGAAGAAATCTCTATTGATGGAGAAGATTACCTTCTCTTAGATGTAGATGATGTTTTAGCAATTATTAAATAATTTAATCTTAAAATACTAATACTATGGCAAAGACAATAATATATGATGAAGAAGCTAGAAAAGCATTAAAAGCAGGTGTTGATACCATTGCAAATGCTGTAAAAACAACATTGGGACCTAAAGGAAGAAATGTTGCTTTAGCAAAAAGTTTTGGTTCACAAGTAGTAACAAAAGATGGTGTTACTGTTGCTAGAGAAATAGAAGATAAGGATCCTTTTAAAAATGTTGGTGTAGAAATGATTAAAGAAGCTGCAAGTAAAGTAAATGATGTGGCAGGTGATGGAACTACAACTGTTACTGTCCTAGCTCAAGCTATAGCATCTGCAGGTTTTAGAAATGTTGCAGCTGGAGCAAATCCAATTTCAATTAAAAGAGGATTGGATAAAGGTTTGGAGATAGTTATAAAAGCTTTAGAAAAATCTGCAAAAAAGATAACAAATAAAGAAGAGATTGCTCAAGTAGCTACAATCTCTGCAAATAATGATAAAGAGCTTGGAGATATGATTGGTAGTGTTTTTGAAAAAATCGGTAAAGATGGTGTCTTAACTGTGGAAGAAGCAAAAGGTTTCATTGATGAAGTTGAATATACTGAAGGTATGGAATTTGATAAAGGTTATGTAAGTGCATATTTTGTTAATAATGCAGAAACTTTAGAAACCGTTATGGAGAATCCATATATTTTTGTTACAGATAAAAAGCTATCTAATTTACAAGATATTCAAGCTATTGCTGAGAATGTCTTGGGTGCTGCAGATAGACCTCTTGTAATTATTGCAGATGATATTGAAAATCAAGCCTTAGCTACATTGGTAGTAAATAAATTGAGAGGTACTTTAGATGTTGTTGCTGTTAAAGCTCCTGGTTTTGGTGATAGGAAAAAAGATATGTTAAAAGATATTTCTGTTTTAACAGGTGCTGAATTTATCTCTGAAGAGGTAGGTAAGACATTGGAAGATGTTCAATTAACAGATCTAGGTTCTGCAAAGAAAGTTATAATAAATAAAGAAAATACAATAATTGTAGAAGGTAATGGTGATTCTAAAAAAATTGCGGATAGAGTAAAGGAAATAAAGGCTCAGATTGAGAATACTTCCTCTGATTATGATAAAGAGAAACTTCAAGAAAGACTTGCAAAAATTTCTGGTGGTGTTGCAGTTATAAAAGTAGGAGCAGCTTCTGAAATTGAGGCAAAGGAAAAGAAACAGAGAATTGAGGATGCTATAAATGCAACTAGAGCCGCTATTGAAGAAGGTGTTGTTGCAGGTGGTGGTTTAGCTTTGCATAATGCTAAAAAATCTTTAGAGAAGATTAAGTTAGAAGATACAGATGAACAGTTAGGCATTGAAATACTTCGAAGTGTTTTGAGTGAACCTTTAAAACAAATTGCCGAAAATGCTGGTGAAGATGGTGC
>CALLXA010000054.1 GCA_938015795.1 uncultured bacterium
CTATTGCCATTCCAGGTAAAGCATTTGAAAGAATCAATATATTAATATCACCACCCATTTGAATAGCAATATATCCAATTACAAATTTAGCTACTGTTTCTAAAAGTAATAGTAAATTAACAGATATTATTTTTTCTTTCCCTAGTAAAATACCTTTAGGTATTGGTGTAATAAAGGCAAAGAAAAAAACTAATGTTAATGAGAAAATAGATTCTTTTGGAATATTTGCAATAGATACGACACTGTCTCTAAATATATAAAAGAGTGTTGAAAAGAGTATTCCAAGAAGAGAGAATATTAAAAAGCTTCTAAGTTTAAAGCCATTCCAAGAGACATCTTTTTGTTGTCCAACTGTTTTGGTAAGAATCGTTTGTATTGAAATTGCTGGAATCTGTAATAGGTAGATAATACCCATTGACGTACTGAATATACCAAAGATAGTTTCTGAGGTGTATCTAGCAACATATATATTAAAAAGGTAGTTTAAAAAACCAATAAATCCACCTAGTACTACTGTTAACAAAATGTTTCTTACAAAAAGAGTTTCTTTTGAAGATAACTTTTTCATGGCTCTTAACTAGAAAGTTATATATAATAATCATACGTTAAATTTAAATACACTTCCATAATGACAGGAATAATAATAGCTTTAATTGGAGGAATACTCTTAGGTGCTGGTTTAGTATACTTTTTGAAAAACAATACAGTTGATACTCAGGAGGAGATTACTGAGAATATAAAGCAGAATTTAACAGAGATATTACCTCTTGTTTTAAATCAAGCAAATGAGGATCTTGTGAGAATGGCAAATGAGAAGTTGGGATCTGAATCTAAACAGAATAGGATAGATTTGGAAAATAAGAGATCAGAGATAGAGAGATTGGTTAAAACTATTAAAGATGATTTAAAACAGAGTAAATTAGATTTAGAAAATTCAGAGAAGGAGAGAATAAATTCGTTTTCGGCTTTGAAGAATTCTTTAGATGAATATAAAAAGGTCACGGATCAGCTTTCTGTTAGTACTGATAATCTTAAAAAGGTTCTCTCTAATAATCAATTAAGAGGTCAATTTGGTGAACAGGTTGCTGATGATTTGTTAAAGATGGCTGGATTTGTAAGAGGTGTTGATTATGAATTTAATAAAGAGCAAATTGGTTCTGAGACAAGACCAGATTTTGCAGTATTTCTTCCTGATGGAACTAGAATCAATATTGATTCCAAATTCCCATATGCAAACTTGCAGAGAATGTCTGAAGCTGAAGATGATGAAATGAGGAATAAATATAAGGTACAGTTTGAGAGGGATGTTAAGGAGAAAGTTAAACAGGTTACTACGAGAGACTATATTAATCCTGATGATAGAACTGTTGATTTTGTAATCCTCTTTATTCCAAATGAAATGATATTTTCATATATATATGAAAAACTTCCTGAGGTATGGCAGAGTGCTATGGCACAAAAAGTTGTTTTAGCTGGTCCTTTTAGTTTTACTGCAATATTGAGAATGATTAAACAGTCATATGATAACTTTAGAGTTCAAAAAAATATCTATGAAATTATTGGTCATGTAAAAGCTTTTGAAAAGGAGTTTGATGTGTTCTCAGAATCTTTTTACAAAATAGGTGAGAGAATAAGCTCATTGCAAAAACAATATGATACTGTAAGTACTACACGATTTAATCAAATGGTTAGAAGAGTAGATCGGGTAAAACAAGAGGGCCTTGATGTAGGAGATGATAAGGATAATCCAAAACTTTTAGATATATAAAAAAAGAAGAGAGGATTTACTCCTCTCTTCCTAATTCCATTCCTAATATGAAATTATACAGTAGCAGTTACTTCTGTATTAACAGATTCTTTCTTTCCCCAAGCTAAAATACCTAACAATACAAAATTTGCAATTGGAATAATAGAAAGTAATCCAAGTAATCTATCATATCCTCTCTTTTCACAAATCTTCATCAAAGCAATAACCGAGATTATTGCAACTATTACTGCACCAAGACCTGGAATTAATGCTAATAGCAATAACCAAGGATTTTGTTCACCTAATTGAAAAAGTAAAACAGAATTCAATATTGGTATCCAAGCAAACCATGGATTCTCATGATTTAGCTTTTGAGCAATCTTCATTAATGTTACTCCACTATAGATATACATAACTAAACCTACTGCAATAGAACCAATTATAACTGCTCCCATAATTGCTGTACCAAAAAGTGCAAAAGCAGCAGCATCCTCAGTATTTAAATCTGTTGTTGTATATGAATAGTCGTCAACAGTATCCGAGATATCATCATAGTATGCATCCCAATCATAATCCTCATATGTCATATCTGTGGATGTTGTTGTGTAATCTGGATATTCAGCTTCATCCGTTTGTGCATTTACTACTGTTAGTGGTAATGCTACAAACACGAATGCTGCTAATGTGAACAGAAACTTTTTAAATAGCTTCTTCATGTAAAAATATATAAAATTTATTTATAGATCATTCTTTCACATATTTAACAGTTAGGTCAATACACTTGGATAATTTGTTTAAAATATGTTAATTTATACATATGAATACTGCTGGATTTACAATAAGGAAAGGTAATTTACCAATACTAATATCTGCTCCTCATGCATATGCTCATAAAAGACCTAATCTTAGTGGAAGTTATAAAATCGGTGAACTTTGGACTGATTATCTCTGTGAACAAATATGCTTAAGTACTAATGCTTGGGGTATTTTCACTAACGATTTAATTGATTACGATCCTAACTATCATCCCTTTGAAAGAAATCCGTATAAACAGGCAATTAAGGATATTATGAGCGAAAATAAAATTGCTTATTTTTTGGATTTGCATGGTTTAAGTGATAAACATGATTATGATCTTGGTTACTATTATGCTCCTAGATATTCAAAGTCTCGTAAATTAGCAGAAAATATCGCTTGTGACTTGGATAAAGATTCTTTAAAAGGATTGAATATTAAGTTTTTGAACTTCTTAGATAATGAGCAAGAGACCTTAGGTGAATTTGTTATATCAAATTACAAGATACCTTCGATACAAATGGAGATTGCAAAATATATCCGAATAAATTCTGGACTTCGTGATGCATTTGTAAATAATATTCAGAAAGTTCTAATATCTTTACCCATACAGTAATTATATAGGTTTTCTTAATAGTTAATTATTTGTTTCCGATATTTTTTGACTGATCATTACTCCTCTGTTATTCTTTAATATATTAAATTCATAGTAAATTTCTATATGACAGATACTAAGAAAATCGTTAAGAAAGAAGAAGTAAAAGTTACTTCTGTTGTAAAAAGCTCTGAAGTAAGTGCAAAATCAAAGGCTATTGATATTGCTGTACAACAAATTGAAAAACAATTTGGAAAAGGCTCTATCATGAAACTTGGTAGTAAAGAAAAGGTTGATATAGATGTAATACCAACAGGAGCTCTCTCTTTGGATCTTGCATTAGGTATTGGAGGTATTCCTAGAGGAAGAATTATAGAGATATATGGTCCAGAATCCTCAGGTAAAACTACATTGGCAATCCATATACTTGCTGAAGCTCAGAAAAAAGGAGATGCTGTTGCCTTTATCGATGCTGAACATGCCTTTGATCCAATATATGCTGAAAATATCGGTTTGGATATTGATAATCTATATATATCTCAACCTGATTTTGGTGAGCAGGCATTAGAAATATTAGAAACATTGGTTAGGTCATCTGCATTCGGAGTTATTGTTGTAGACTCAGTTGCTGCTTTAACACCTAGGGCCGAAATTGAAGGTGAAATGGGAGATAGCCATATGGGTCTTCAAGCAAGATTGATGTCACAGGCTTTAAGAAAAATCACTGCAATTAGTGGTAAAACAGGTACTACAATAATTTTCTTAAATCAGTTAAGAATGAAAATTGGAGTTATGTTTGGAAACCCTGAGACTACAACAGGTGGTAATGCACTTAAATTCTATGCATCAATTAGAATGGACATTAGACAGAAGGATAAAATATTAAAAGATGGCAATGTGATTGGTCATGAAAGAAGAGTTAAGATTGTAAAGAACAAACTTGCACCTCCTTTTAAAGAGGCTTCATTCAATATGATATATCCAATTGGTATAGATAAAGAGAGTAGTATATTAGATGCTGCATTAGATTTAGATATTGTCCAAAAATCAGGAGCTTGGTTTAGATATGGTGAACAACAGCTTGCACAGGGAAGAGAATCTACAATAGCACTTTTGAAAGAAGATACTAAACTTAGAGATAAGTTTGAACAAGAAGTTAGAGCTAAGATGAAGTAGGTATGTAAGTGAAAATAACAGATTTGCAATCACAGAAGAGAGATTCTTCGAGGATCAATATATATATTGATGAAGAATTCTTCTGTGGTGCATCTGTTGA
>CALLXA010000055.1 GCA_938015795.1 uncultured bacterium
CGAGATGTAGCCGTGACTGGAGTTCAGACGTGTGCTCTTCCGATCTTATATTTCTCTTTCAATTCATTCTCTCCTTCTTCCTTTGCTGTCTCCTCTAGTTCTTTAATAGCTATATCTACATCATTTTGAGAGAGAACAGTATATTCTTCTTTGGAACCACCTGTAAATGCACTTGTACTATTAAGTCCATATACTTGGCTACTGGAGTATCCCTGTATTGTAAAGAAACTTCCGGATGAGATGTTGTATTCCTCTCCTACTTCAATTGCTTGTACTGAGCCTTCTGTCATTCCATTACAATTAATTACTGTTTGACTATCCAAGTTGTATGAATATCCAGATGATGATGTTAATCTTGAGCCTGCTGGAAGAGTAATTTTCTCTTCTGGTTGGCAATCTCCCCCTTTAGTATATGTTATCATAACTGTTCCTTTTGCTTTTTCACCTTTAAAAGCTTTTCCCGTTGCAGTTATATTTGTAGATCTAGATTTTTCAACACTTTCATTTTTTATAGGTATTTTTTTATTATCAAAATCTATTTCTTTGATATTTACATCTCCTGTAAATATCTCTTCAATACTTACCTCTTTTGCTTGTACATATATTTTAACTTTTACAAATGAAGATATTTTGTAATATGCAAATAGGGTCAAAATTGTTATTGCAACAAGAGGAATGATAACCAGAGGTATTATTTTTTTGAATTTTGATAATTGGGGATTCTTTTTAACACTAACTATATTATTAGTAGAAAGGTCGTTATTCTTTTTAGAAAAAATATGAATTAGTTTATTTAAATCAAATGTCTTTTTACTTGCTACTCTTTTTTCGTGAATGATGTCTTTAGAATTACTTTGAGGTGCATTTTTAAAATCAACCTTTGAAAAATCAATTCTTTCCTCTCTCTCTTCTGTTGGTGTTATATCTTTTTCGTTAGGTATATCATCATCGAAAGATATGAAGGATTCTTCCTCTGTATCTATTTTTTCTATTTTTCGATCTCTGCTTTTTTGTATAGCTTCATTTATTCTTTTTTCAAAATCTGATGATGTCTTAGCAATTGGTTGCTTTGTTTCTTCTTCGTTTATTTCTAATTCTTGAGTGACTTCTTTCATTGGTGGATTTAATCTTAGATCTTTTTGTTTCATTACTTGATCCCAAATATCATTACTTGGTGTGTTTGGAGTTTCTATGGTTTGAAGTCCAGCGAGTTTTGCATTTCTACTTCCAGATGGATTTCTAATTATTTGAGCTATTATTAATTTGTTATTTTCATCTGCAGTTTCTAATATGACCTTAAGGTTGATAGGGCTAATTAAAATATCGGATTCTTCTGCAAATGTTAAGATGATTCTTCCCTCTGTTGAATTAAGAATTTCACTAACAATGTCTGTTAGTTCGTAGTCTTGTTTAACAATTATTTTTTTTACGTTTGTATTTTCTTCCATTTAATTATAGATCAATGTTATGCTTACTAATTTCTTTGTTATATGCAAATTGTGCTAGTGCAGCAGGTGTTATATCAAAAATATTTTTTAAATCACCACTACTATCTGTTACACTTTCTAGTTTATTAGGTGTATAGAATTCTATTTTGGGAACAACGGGAAAAGGAAGATATCTTTTCCATGGGAATTCCAGCATAACTTCTTTAATTTCAGGTAGTAATGATCCTCCTCCACAAAGATATATTTTAGTTGGGAATGTATCTATGTCTTCACAACTTTCAAATGCGGCTTTAAGTGTTTTCATCCAAAGTCTTGCTACTGGATATACAATCTTTTGTACATTTCTAGATAGCTCTTTGTCGAGTCCTTTTTGTGCATATTTAAGTTTTCTTTGTTCGGCATATCTGTAGTCTAGGTTTAATATTTTTGATATTTCTTTTGTAAATGTTCTTCCTCCAAATGCAAAAATTTTAGTTTCAACAACATTACCTTTTTCAACAATTGCAATATCTGTTGTTCCTCCTCCGATATCTATGAAGATCGCAGAAAAATCTTTGTTTTTTGATCCCATAAAGGATCTTGCTACAGCAAAGGGTTGAGATACTATGCCTAAGACTTTCATATTTAATTCTATACTAATCTTTTTGAGTGCTTCGACATATGTTTTAGGAGCAAAGGAAGCGTAAAAATGTAATTTAACATTTCTTCCTTTGTAGCCAACGAGTGAATTAACTGGCATCCCACCTATTTCCATACCTGTTGAAGTTATGTGTAATATCTCAATATCTTCATTTGTAAGTCCTGTTCTTTGGCTTAAATCTTCTTTACCATTTTGTACTATTGTTTGTTTTATTTGAAATATTATTTTTTCTTGCTCCTTTTGGGTCACTTCCTTTTCGAAATTTTCTTCTCTTTGGTAATTAACAACGATTGATACTCCTTGTATATATTCTCCAGCAATACCCATAACTATGCTTTTAGGGTAGTCTTCTGTTGCTAGATGTGAGGTTATATCTGATATAGAAAGTTTACAATTGTCTAATACTGTATCAAGGTTTGTTATGATACCGCTTTTCATTGCATGTTGTTGTTGTGATATCCTGGATATTTTCTCTATATTAATACCGAGATCATTTGCAGAAAAGAGAAGTGTTTTTAATTGCTCTGTTCCTATATCCAAAGCTATTACATTGGAATGGTCTTCGAGTATTGATGTTTCAGTTTTTTTGATTAAAGGCAGTTTAAACATACTGTTTAAAGTATATCATATTGTAGGTGTTTTTCACCTTATATTATTGCTGTTAATACAATAGGTTCTCTTTCTGTTTTTTTGTAAATAACTTTTGATAATGATTTCTCTATATTTTGTTGTAATATTTTTTCCTCAAACTTTTTATTTCTATTAGAGAGGTTTAACCAATCTCTATGGATATCAAATATTAAATTCTCAATTTCTGAAAGTAGCTCTCTTGAGTTTTTCATATATATGAATCCTCTTGAGATGAATTTGGGTCTGCCAATAATTCGTTTGTTTTTTGAGCTTAAGTTTAATATTACTGTAAACATTCCAAATTCAGATAGCTGTTTTCTATCTTTTATAACGATATCTCCAATGTCTCCTACTCCTAATCCATCAATGAGTATTGGTTTAGATTCTATTTTTTTACCTCTGTTCCAATGAACTCCATTAAAATGCCATGTTTGACCATCTTCTGTTAAAAATACATCGTCTGGTCTCATACCCCAACCTACAAAGTTTTGTTTGTTGAAGTATCTAAATGTTAGAGGTCCGTGTATAGGCATAACATATTTAGGTTTTATCATGTCATACATCATTTTCATATCTTCTTGGTATCCGTGTCCAGTTGAATGTATTTGCAATTCGGATGAATTCTTCATCAAGTCTGCACCTAAGGCTATTAATCTGTCTGTCATTTTTTCGATCTTACTGATATTTTCAGGAATCTCAGAGGATGACATTATTATTAGGTCACCTTTCTTAATCTTTATAAAGTGGTGTTCATTTAAAGAAATTCTATTTAATGCTGCATACCTTTCACCTTGGCTTCCTGTGCTTAGGATTAATAATTCTTTGTCTTGGTATCCACCTGCTTTCCTTTCATTAATGAAAAGATTGTCTTCTGCTTTTATATAGTGCTTGCTTCTTGCAATTCCTATAGCTGTATCTAAACTTCTTCCAGAAAGAACAATTTTTCTATTTGTTTTTTTAGCTATCTCTATTAATGAATATAGTCTTGTTATTAAGGATGAGAATGCTGCCACTATTACTCTACCTTCTGCTTTTGCAATTACACTTTCTAAGTTGTTTGCGATATCTGTTTCAGAAGGTGCTTTCCCTGGAGTGTCTGCATTTGTACTCTCCATTAGAGCGAGATCAATCTTTCCTTGTAAAGATTTAAGTTTTGCATAGTCAGTTTCTTGTTCATTTGCTGGATTTTTATCAATTTTGTAATCTCCAGAGAAGAATATGTTTCCTCTTGCAGATTCTAAAAAGATTGAATATGCATCTGGGATACTATGGTTAATACCTATGAAAGTAGCTCTGAAGTATTTTCCAATTCTAATTTGACTGTTTCTATCTACAGGTATTATCTTTGTTCTTTTTAACATATCATATTCACTGAGCTTCTCTTCTATTAAAGCTTTTGCAAATCCACCTGCATATATTGGAGGGTAATCTAACTCTGGTAAAAGATATCTTAAAGCACCTGTATGATCTAAATGTCCATGTGTAATTAAGATTGCCTTAATTTTATGTTTATTTTGTTTTAAATATTTTACATTAGGTATTAGGTAATCAATTCCGTACATTTCTTGTCCTGGGAATGAGTATCCTGCATCTATCATGATTATTTCGTCTTTGTATTCTACAAAGTTAGAATTTCTTCCTACTTCAGATGTTCCTGATAGTGTGCAAAGTTTAAGGGTTTCGTGCCCTTGTTTATTATTATATTGTTTTTTCATTTTTTTATTATTTTCTTATTTTAACGATCCTTTTTAATTCTAGGATTATATGAATTTATTAGTAAACCAGTGCGTTTACTAATTAATATTTGGTGAAGATTCCAGATATTGTTTTTTAAAAGATACTTTATTTATTAAAAATAATAAAGTTCTTTTGTTAGAAGTGGTTCAATTTTAACACATTATGGTATAATCTCCTAATATACCGATTGTACAGGATTAGTCATCTTGGAGGTTTTAGGAAGAAATTCATATTGAAAAGTAGAACCTAACAGATACCCTACTGTAAACAGGGATACCATATTGTATGGTTAGTAAGTTTAGTATAGTAATGTACTAAGAAAGTAAGGTGGTAACGCATTTGTATATGCCCTTACATGAGAATATATGTTATTGTATTCTTGTGTAAGGGCTATTTTATTTTTTAATTAACAGATTTATTATTATGGAAAAATTGACAGCATACCCAGAGGAAAGACTTGAGCAAGCGACTGCTTGTAGTGGGATACAACCTGAAAGAGTTTACTTAGATGATAACAAGATTGAAGATTTGAATTTTGCTTTTAAACGACCTAATCAATCACTTCTAGATTCACTATCTACTGATGGGAAAAAAGTGGAAGATATTCATCCTTTATCTTTGAGAAACGCTGTCGTGTATGCTCTTGTTCTTTCTGATGAAAAACCTGGAAGAATCTTAGATATAAATAGTCAGCCGATTGATTTGGATAGAGAGGAGATCATTGAATATTCTGATGAATTTAGGTATTGCTTAGCTCATATATTAAATCAGAATATGAATGAAGATGAAGCTTTAAAATATCTTCATGGTACAATGGTTCTACCTAGGAGTAAGGGTGATTCTAAGAATAGCATATTAAAGAGAGCTGCTTCTCTGGAAGAGGGTCGAAAGCCAGCTATTGAATTTTTGCTTAATATATTAACAAGAAGAAAGAATCTTTTGCTAAAGAATCCTCAATTTAGTTACGATTCTAAAGTTCTTGATCTAACGATAGAAAAATTTAATGGAGAAAATTAGTTATGAACAATATCCCAACATCATTTAATTCTCAAGAGAAAGAATTAGAAATATACAAAATGTGGGAAAACTCTGGATTAATGAATCCTGATAATATGAGAGAACACCTCAAGGAAGATGGAAGAGATGTTAAAGAGGGTTTTACAATTACATTGCCACCGCCAAATGCTAATGGAGAGTTACACTTGGGGCACATGTGCGGATATTCATACCATGATGCAATTGGAAGGTATATGAGAATGACAGGACATCCCACTCTACTCTTACCAGGTAAGGATCATGCAGGTATTCAAACTGAAACAGCTTTTAGTAAAATTCTTTCAAAAGAAGGTGTAAATAAATGGGAATTAGGACAAGAAGAATTCTATAACCAGTGCTATGAGTTTAGTATGAAGAAAGATCGGAAGAGCGTCGTGTAGGGA